>DVLU01000019.1 GCA_018715365.1 Candidatus Ornithomonoglobus intestinigallinarum
CATAATTATGACCGTTAACTCCTCTCTCAAACTTTCCCTCCGCAGCTGCGGTTTTGTTTATTGTACATTATTTCCGCCATGTTTGCAACAGAAAAACAAAAAAATATCATACAATAAAGCGTATGGACAAAGCCTTGTTTCTGTGATATAATCACAGCCGTGGAGGGATGCGCTGTGAAGGGACTTTATATCCATATACCGTTCTGCGTAAGAAAATGCCTGTATTGTGATTTTGTTTCGGTAACGGACGGCGGGGAATTGTTCGAAAAGTATATTGGCGCCGTCTTGAAGGAGGCGGAGGAATACCGCGGCGAAACAGCCGATACGGTGTTTATCGGCGGCGGCACGCCGACGGTTTTGCCGCCGGTGCTTATATCGCGCTTGCTTTTTGGTATAAATAAAATATTCAATATCGATGCGGACGCGGAAATAACATGCGAGGCCAATCCCGGCACGCTCGATGCGGATAAAGCGTCGGCGCTCAAAAGCGGCGGCGTGAACAGGATAAGCCTGGGCGTCCAGAGCTTTAACGATAACGAGCTGAAGGCGATAGGCAGAATACATGATGCTAAAACGGCATATGATACGGTTTGTGAGCTGAGCGGGTATTTTTCCGATATAAGCATCGACCTTATGACGGCGCTTCCGAATCAGGATATGGAAAGCATAACAAAAACGCTTGAAACGGCAGTATCGCTTCCGGTAACGCATATAAGCGCGTACAGCCTTATAATAGAGGACGGCACACCGCTCAAAAAGCTGTATTCCGAGGGGAAGCTGCATATCCCCGATGAGGACGCAGACAGAGATATATATCATTTTACCGTTGATTTTCTGAAGCATCACGGTTTTTTGCGGTACGAAATATCGAATTTCGCAAAGCGCGGCTTTGAGAGCCGCCATAATTTAAAATACTGGAACTGCGATGAATATATAGGCCTTGGCGCCGCGGCGCACAGCTATGCGGGAAACAGGCGCTATTCGAATACGACGTCCGTCGCCGGATATATAAGCGGCAATAATAAACGGGAGGAAACAATGCTGTCGCGGGAGGATAAAATATCGGAATTTATGATGCTTGGGCTGAGAAAAAGCGCGGGCGTGAGCGAAGCGGAGTTTGAACGGCGCTTCGGTGTAAGGCTTACGGAGCTTTTCGGGAAGGAATTAAACAGGTTCGTTTCGCTCGGCGCAATGGAGTATTCAAGCGGGCGGTACTTTTTGACCGACAGGGGCATCGACGTTTCAAACAGCATTATGTGTGATTTTATGATTTAATGTAAGCTGCCGCCCCCGGGGGTTCCAAAGGGGGCAGAGCCCCCTTTGAGCAAAAGAAAAGCATTTCTGCCTTGCAGCCGCCGGGGTGCGGGGCGAAGCCCCGCATAAAAAAACAAAAACCATAAATATTGTGAACTTTTTATGAAAAATCAAAAAACCGCTTGACAATACGTGCAGATAGTGGTATCTTATAAATGTGGTTGTTAGCACTCACCTTAAAAGAGTGCTAACAACGCGTATTAAGGAGATGAGCCTATGGATTTAAGCGACAGAAAAAAGAAGATCCTTCAGGCGGTAATCGACGAATATATCGGCACAGCCGAACCTGTCGGGTCGAGAGCGATCTCAAAAAAGGAAAACCTCGGTTTGTCGAGCGCAACAATACGAAACGAGATGGCAGACCTTGAGGAGATGGGCTATCTTATCCAGCCGCATACGTCGGCGGGGCGAGTGCCGTCGGATGAAGGCTACAGATTTTATGTAAACTCTCTTATGCAGCGTTACCAGCTCGGCGTTGAAGCCGTAAGCCGCCTTCAGGAGGCGCTAGAGAGCAAGGTTGTTCAGCTTGAGGGCATGATAAAACGCGCCGGGGCGCTGACGTCGGTGTTGACGGACTACACAACGTTTGTCACCATGCCGGGGAGCGTATCGAAAATAAAAAAGATAGACCTTGTGCCGCTCGGCTATAGTGCCGTCATGCTTATAGTTGTAACGCTTGCGGTAAGCAGCCGCGTTATAAACGCGGACCTCACCGCGGAGCAGTGCGCCGATATAGCGGCAATATTAAACAAGCATCTTGCCGAAAAGAGCGCCGATGAGATAAGCTTCTCGAAGATAGAGGAAATACAGCATGAAACGGCAGAAAAGACCGATCTTTCGGTGCAGCTTTTAATAAGCATACTGCATTTTGTTTACGAAACGATAAGCTCTCTTGACGAGCGCGATATTTACGTAAACAGCGCAAAATCGATTTTAAGCTATCCCGAATATTCCGATTTGGGCAAGGCGCGGGAGCTGCTTGATTTTCTCGAGGATAAGGAAAATCTTAAGCTTTTGGCGGCCGACGAAAACGAAGACGGCGTTAATGCAAGGATAGGCAAGGAGAACGGAGTGGAGGTTTTAAACGACTGTTCGCTTGTCACCGTAAATTATGCGCTCGGAGACAAAAAAGGCGGAAAGCTCGGCGTTATAGGACCGAAGCGCATGAATTATTCAAAGGTATTTGCGAGCCTTGATGTAATATCAAAGGAAATCGACAAAATATTAAAATATTATATGTAGCGGGCGGCGCCCGTATTACTGCCGAAGGAGGCGAGACAACAAATGTCCGATGAAATAAAGGAAGAAAACAAGGAAGCGGAGGAGGAGCAAACCGAAGCGTCCGGGAAAACTCACGAGGAGGAGCTTGAGGAGAAGCTCAAGGAGCAAAACGACAAGTATATGAGGCTGTATGCCGAATATGATAATTACCGGAAACGCTCCGAGCGTGAAAAAGACGCAAGGTACGCCGACGCCGTAATAGACGCGGTGGCGGAGCTTCTGCCCATAGGCGACAACCTTGAAAGAGCGCTCCAGACGGAGGTTGAATCCGAGGACGCCAAAAAGCTCAAGGAGGGCGTTGAAATGATAATGAAGCAGTTCAACGATTCTCTGGAAAAGCTCAGCGTAGCGCCGATAAAGGCTGTCGGCGAGCAGTTTGACCCCAATCTGCACAATGCGGTTATGCACATCGAGGATGAAACGGTAGACGACAACACCGTCGTTGAGGAGTTCATGAAGGGATATATATACAATTCGAAAAGAGTTGTAAGACATTCGATGGTTAAAGTAGCAAATTAAAGGGCAGATTAAGGCTGTAAGGCAGGCTGCAAAAACAAGTGCGCAAAAACAAGTAAGGAAATAAATTATCGGGAGGATGATTTGTCATGAGTAAAATAATAGGTATAGATCTGGGTACAACAAACAGCTGTGTTGCCGTTATGGAGGGCGGAAGCCCCAAGGTAATAACAAACAGCGAGGGAGCAAGAACAACCCCGTCGGTTGTTGCGTTCCAGAAGGACGGCGAAAGGATAGTCGGCCAGGTTGCAAAGCGCCAGGCCGTAACAAACGCCGACAGGACGATTATGTCGATAAAGAGAAAAATGGGTACTGCCGAAAAGGTTACCATAGACGGCAAGGCATACACGCCGCAGGAAATAAGCGCCATGATACTGTCAAAGCTTAAGTCGGACGCGGAGAGCTATCTCGGCGAAACGGTAACGCAGGCGGTTATAACCGTTCCGGCATACTTTAACGATTCGCAGCGTCAGGCAACAAAGGACGCAGGCAAAATCGCGGGCCTTGAAGTTTTGAGAATAATAAACGAGCCTACCGCCGCGGCGCTTGCCTACGGCATGAGCGACAAGGATCAGACAATAATGGTATACGACCTCGGCGGCGGTACGTTCGACGTATCGATACTTGAAATAGGCGACGGCGTGTTTGAGGTGCTTTCCACAAACGGCGACACGCACCTCGGCGGCGACGACTTTGACCAGAGGATAATAGATTATCTTGTGGCTGAATTCAAAAAGAGCGAGGGCATCGACCTTTCGGGCGACAAGATGGCTATGCAGAGATTAAAGGAAGCTGCGGAAAAATCAAAGATCGAGCTTTCCACAACAACAACGTCAAACGTAAATCTGCCGTTTATCACGGCTGACGCAACAGGCCCGAAGCATATGGATATTACAATATCAAAGGCAAAGTTTGATGAGCTCACTTCAGATCTTGTTGACAGAACTCTTGTCTGCATAAGAAACGCAATGAGAGATGCAAGCATTACGGCGGATAAAATAAACGAAGTCCTTCTTGTCGGCGGTTCGTCGAGAATACCGGCAGTTCAGGAAGCCGTTAAAAAGGAAATGGGCAAGGAGCCGCACAAGGGCATTAACCCCGACGAGTGCGTTGCTGTCGGCGCCGCAAGACAGGCCGGCGTTCTTGCCGGCGAAGAAACGGGCGTGCTGCTGCTTGACGTTACGCCGCTGTCGCTCGGTATAGAAACAATGGGCGGCGTATTCACAAAGCTTATCGAAAGAAATACGACAATACCGACAAACAAGTCGCAGATATTCTCAACGGCCGCAGACGGTCAGACGAGCGTTGAGGTGCACGTGCTCCAGGGCGAGCGTGAAATGGCTCAGTACAATAAAACGCTGGGACGTTTCAACCTGACGGGTATAGCTCCGGCTCCCAGAGGCGTTCCTCAGATAGAGGTTACGTTTGATATAGACGCAAACGGCATAGTAAACGTTTCGGCAAAAGACCTCGGCACGGGCAACGAGCAGAAGATTACAATCACAGCTTCAACAAACCTTTCGGACGAGGATATAGACAGAGCCGTTAAGGAAGCCGAAAAGTACGCGGAAGAAGATAAGAAGCGTAAGGAAGAGGTTGAAATAAGAAACAATGCCGAATCTATGGTTTATCAGTCGGAAAAGACTTTAAAAGAGGTTGAAGGCAAAATAGACGAAGCCGACAGAAGCGGCGTTCAGACTGAAATAGATAAGGTAAAGGAAGCGCTCAAGGGTACTGATTCGGCTGCAATAAAAGCGGCTACGGAGGCTCTTCAGCAGAAGTTCTTTGCCGTATCGGAGAAGCTGTATCAGCAGGCAAACCCGAACGGGGCGCAGGGCGGTCAGGGCTTTGACCCGAACGCAGCGGCTCAGGGCGGCGCTCAGCAGGGCGGCAGCGACGGCAACGTGTATGAGGCCGACTACAGAGAAGTTGACAACGACAACAACAATAACTGATAATATTGGTTAAACAGAGGGGCGGACGCTTGTCCGCCCTTTTTGAAAATTAACCGCCGCCCCGTGGTTCCAAAGGGGCGGAGCCCCTTTGAAGTAAAATAAAAATATTGACAACACCGCTCAATTAGGATATAATATATTTTCGGTAGGTGAGAATTTTGGCTGAAAAACGTGATTATTACGAGGTGCTCGGAGTATCGAAGAACGCCTCGGAGGATGAGTTAAAAAAAGCATACAGAAAGGTTGCAAAAAAATATCACCCTGACCTCAATCCCGGCAATAAAGAAGCCGAGGAAAAATTCAAGGAGGCAAGCGAAGCTTACGGCGTATTGTCCGATCCCGATAAGCGCCGCAAATACGACCAGTTCGGTCATGCGGGCGTCGATCCGAATTTCGGCGCGGGCGCGGGCGGCGGCTTTAACGGCGCAGGCTTTGATTTCGGTGATATATTCAGCGATATATTCGGCGGCGGCTTCGGCTTCGGCGGCGGCAGCCGCAGAAACGGACCGCGGCGCGGCGCGGACGTTCGCCAGGTGGTTGATATATCGTTTGAGGAGGCGGCGTTCGGCTGCAAGAAAAAGATAAACGTAACAAAGCAGGATAAGTGCAAAACGTGCGGCGGCAGCGGGGCGGCTCCGGGAACGACCGCCGAAACGTGCCACCGCTGCGGAGGAACGGGTCAGATTCAGACTCAGCAGCGCACAATGCTCGGTTATATGACAAACGTCACAACGTGCCCCGAATGTCACGGAACGGGCAAGATCATAAAAACGCCCTGCCGCGACTGCCGCGGAACGGGCAAGGTGCGCACAACAAAAACGATAGAAATAGATATTCCCGCGGGAATAGACGACGGTCAGACAATGCAGCTTTCCGGACAGGGCGAAGCCGGCGAACGCGGCGGCCCGAGCGGAGATCTGCTTGTGACGGTGCGCGTAAGGCGCCATCCGCTCTTTAAACGCCAGGATAACGACGTGTATATCACAATGCCGATAACGATAGTCCAGGCGGCCTTGGGTGCGACGGTCAAAGTCCCGACGCTCGACGGCCCCGTTGAATACGATATTCCCGAGGGCACGCAGCCGGGTACGCGTTTCAGGCTCAGAGGAAAGGGCATACCGTTCCTGAGAGGACGCGGACGCGGCGACCAGTATGTGACCGTCGATGTTGAAATCCCGAAGAACCTTTCTTCAAAGCAGAAGGAATTGTTAAGGGAATTTGACGACGATAAATTTTATAAAAAGAAAAAGTCGTTTATGGATAAGGTAAAGGATTTGTTTAATTAAATTTGCAAGGAGGGGCGGCAATGCAGCCAAATATATACGAACTGTCAAAGATGACAAAGGAACAGTATGATTTTATAATGAAGCGCGCCGAGCTTGACATAACGGAGCAGATGAAGATCGCAAAAGAGGTTTCGGACGACATCCGCGACCGCGGCGACGAGGCTGTGCTTGAATATACGGCAAAGTTCGATAAGGTGCAGCTTACAAAGGAAACGATGAAGGTGACTCAGGCGGAAATAGACGCAGGCTATGAGCGTCTTGACAAAGAAACGCGCGAAGCGATAGAATACGCCTACAAAAACATTTATGATTTCCACGAAAAGCAGCTGCCCGAGGAAATGTGGTTCACAATGGTTGACGACGGTCTTATGGTGGGCGAAAAAACAACGCCTATCGTTGACGTTTGCCTCTACGTCCCGCACGGAAAAGGCAGCTTCCCGTCGGTATTGTGCATGCTCGGTATTCCGGCAGTCGTTGCAAAGGTGCCGAGAATAGTTGTTGTAACGCCCCCGAACGCAGAAGGCAATGTGGACGACGCAATTTTGTGCGCCGCAAAAATCATAGGCATAACGGAAATTTATAAGGTCGGCGGCATACAGGCGGTTGCCGCGGTCGCTTACGGCACGGAAACAATACCCAAGTGCCATAAGATAATAGGCCCCGGAAACAGCTATGCAACGGCCGCAAAGCGCGTGCTTGCAAACAATATCGACGCGGGGCTTCCGGCAGGACCGTCGGAAATAATCGTGCTTGCAGATGAAAAAGCCGAGCCGCACAAGGTCGCTCTCGACTGGATGATAGAAGCCGAGCACGGCCCCGACAGCGCCGCGCTGCTCGTAACCCATTCAAGGGAGCTTGTCGATAAGGTAATACCTATCGTAAACGAGCAGCTCGGGAAAATATCCCCGAAGCGCCGCGAATTTATCGAAACGAACCTTACAACATACGGCGGAGTTATACTCACAAATTCGCTTGACGAGTCGATAGATTTCGTAAACGATTACGCGCCGGAGCATATGGAGGTAATGACGGAAAAGCCGTTCGACACGCTTCCCAAAATAAAGAACGCCGGAGAAATTCTGCTCGGCGATTACACGCCCGTAACGCTCTGCAATTTCGTGCTCGGGCCCAATGCGATCCTTCCCACGGGCGGCTTTGCGAAAACGTATTCGTCCGTAAGCGTTCAGGACTTTTTAAAGCGTTCGTCGGTTGGCTATGCCTCAAAGGACGGCTTTGAAAAGGTGCGCGGCTACGCGTATAAGTTTGCAACGGTTGAGGGCTTTGATACACATGGGCTTGCTGTAAAGGAAAGAAAATAAATGGAAAATATAACCGTAACAAGAAAAACGACGGAGTCGCGGATGACGGTGAAATTTGATTTTTCGCCGCTCCGCCCCGATTACCGCAAATACATAAAAACGCCGATAACGTTTTTAAATCATATGATAGAGCATATCGCTTACCGCGGCGGCTTTAACATCGAAACCGATATGGAGCTTGACGAATTTACGCTCACGCACGTTATATGCGAGGATTTGGGCATTGCGATGGGCAAGGCGGCGAAGCGGTATGTCGATACTGTTGACGGCTGCTACGGCTACGGCGACGCGGTAGGCATAATTGACGAGGCAAAGGCCGAAACGGCAATAAGCTTTGAATCGCGCGCATACTGCAATATAGATTATCACGGCGCGGAGCTTACGGAAACCGTCGAGGGAATGGATACGCAGGATCTCGAAACCTTCCTTGACGGCTTTGCGCAGGGCGCGCAGTGCACGCTGCACGTTGACTTGCTGAAGGGTCACAACGGGCACCACATCTGGGAAGCAATATTCCGCAGCTTCGGCTCGGCGATTGCGAGGGTGTTCGAGGTGAGCGAAGCCAGAAAAGGCAAAACGAGCGGCGTTGCCGGCAAAATAGAATGGGAAATAAAGTAATACTCGAAACGCCGCGTCTTGTTCTCCGCGAAATGAACGGGGAGGATTATGCGGCGCTTTGCCGTATATTGCGGGATAAAGACGTTATGTATGCGTATGAACACGCGTTTGAAGATGAAGAAGTGCGGTCATGGCTTAACAATCAGCTCCTGCGCTATGAGCAATACGGCTTCGGCTTGTGGGCCGTTGTTTTAAAAAGCAGCGGCGAAATGATAGGTCAGTGCGGCATTACAATGCAGGATTGCGCGGGAGAGCAGGTAATTGAAGTAGGCTATCTGTTTGCAAAGGCGTATTGGCATAAGGGCTATGCGTCGGAGGCGGCAAGGGCGTGCAGGGATTATGCGTTTGACGTTTTGGGCGCGGAGCGGGTTTATTCTATAATACGCGATACAAACACCGCATCTCAAAACGTCGCAAAAAGAAACGGCATGACAGCCGGAAAAATATTCGTTAAGCATTATTACAATATGGATATGCCTCATATAGCTTATTCGATAAGCAGAAAGGAATTTGAGCATGAAAAGTGCGGAAAAGAGAATAACCGTTCCCATCGATAAGGAAACGGCAAAAGCATTAAGAGCCGGCGACAGCGTGCTTTTAACCGGTACGATATATACGGCGCGCGACGCCGCTCACGAGCGAATGACGCGTCTTTTTAAGGAGGGCGAGCCGTTCCCGTTTGATATACGCGGTCAGGTTATATATTATGCCGGACCGTGCCCGGCAAAGCCCGGCGAGGTGATAGGCTCATGCGGTCCGACAACGGCCGGGCGTATGGATGCGTACACGCCGCTGCTGCTCGATAACGGACTGGGAGCAATGATAGGCAAGGGCGCAAGATCAAAAGAGGTTGTTGACGCAATGAAGCGAAACGGCGTTGTTTATTTCGGCGCAATAGGCGGAGCCGGCGCGCTCATAGCCGAAACGATAAAAAGCGCCGAGGTTATAGCGTATGACGATTTGGGCACGGAGGCTATACGTAAGCTCACCGTCGAGGATTTTCCCGCCGTTGTGCTCATCGACTGCGACGGAAACGATCTGTATGAAACCGGGCAGAAAGAATATCGGGAAATTTAATATTTATAACGTAAAATAAAAACAGGGCTGTCGTTTTTAGCTGTTTATGCTAAAGGCGGCAGCCCTATGTATTTTTTAATGCGGCGTGTCAGTTTTTTGATAAAGTGCGCGAAAAGGCTTAGACAAACGAAGATGATATGGAAATTAAGCAGGCGAGGTGCTTAATAAAAAAATAATATAGAAATTGGAGGAATAATATTGACAAAAGCATTCTTTAATGATATTATGTATATGTCAAGTTTGCTAATTTTCCCTGCGGCGGCAGGGGTGATCCGATAGAAATTGGCGGAAGTGTTTCTCGGATCTTGTTTTCCCCGCGTTTGCGGGGGTATAATTCTGCGTAAACGGCATGGGCCCGCGCAATTCAGAGCACTTATGTGCAATTTTTAATGCGGCATACCCATACCGTAAATTAAATGGGAAGAAGGTGTAAGAGTGAAGCTTGTTATGTCGGAGGCGTTAAGGCATATGGCGGCAAAATCGGATAAGCATAATCACGATGGGTGGCTACCGTTTTTTGTTCATGCGCTGGATACGGCAGCCGTAATAAAAAAAACAGCGGAGTGCTATGATTTAAAAAATTCATGGCAAACGATATGCAATATAAAGAAAAATGAGATTGTTAAAACGGCGGTATTGCTTGCGGCTTTGCACGATATTGGGAAGCTTACGCCGTCGTTTCAAAGCCTGATAGCGCATTCGCTGCCGGATGGTTTTGCTTATGACGGAATACCGCGCTGCAATGATTTTTTGAAACGCAGTGCATCGCCGCACACCATGGCGGGAGAATGTATTCTTATTGAGCTTGGCATATCCGATGAATTTGCGTCGATAGTGGGTGCGCACCACGGTATGCCGCCGGAAAAGTATGCGCGCAAAAGCAATATGGAAAGCTATCCGGACAATTATTTCGGCGATCCTCCCGACACTGATTTTTGGCATGGTATTTGGGAGGAATGGCTGGAGATTTCTTTGAGGATTGCGGGATTTGAATCGACGGAGGAAGTGCCCGTACCGGATAAAAAGACTCAGATTCTGCTGTCGGGACTTCTGATAACGGCCGACTGGCTTGCGAGCAGCAGCGATAATTTCCCTTTGCTTGCGCTTGACGAGGAGCCGTTCGGCGAGTATGATGAAGGGCGTGCAGATGCGGCGTGGAAAATGATAGGACTGACAAAGCCGTGGGTGTCTGATGTATATATTGCGGGCGATGAGCTGTTTTACGAACGCTTCGGCTTTTATCCGAACGAGGTGCAAAAAACAGTGCTGGACATCGCAAACACTGCCGTGAAACCGGGTATAATGATACTTGAAGCGCCGATGGGCTGCGGAAAAACGGAAGCTGCGCTTATGGCGGCGGAGGTGTTTGCGGAAAGAAGCGGCAAGCACGGCGTGTTTTTCGGATTGCCGACGCAAGCCACGGCGAACGGCATTTTTGAACGTTTCAGAAAATGGTCCGAAGGGCAGTCGGAGGAATTTTATCACAGCATTATGCTTGCTCACGCAAATGCGTATTTTCAGCCGGCCTTTGCAAATATGCCAAAGCAAATGCCTGAGGTGGATACAGACGGGGATAAGGGGCTTATAGTACATCCGTTTTTCACCGGAAGGAAGCAATCCTGCATAGCCGAATTTGTTGTGGGTACAGTGGACAGGATGCTTATGGCGGCGTTAAAGCGCAGGCACACGATGATGCTGCATTTCGGACTGGCGCAAAAGATCGTCATTATAGACGAATGCCATTCGTATGACGCGTATACAAACCGCTATCTTGAGAGGGCAATCGAGTGGCTCAGCGCTTATAATGTGCCTGTTATACTTTTATCCGCAACGCTGCCGGCGTCAAGGCGCAAAGCGCTTGTATCCGCATATACGGGCATTCGCCCGGAAAACATTGTATTTGAGAAAGATACCGCATATCCGGTAATAACTTGGTCTGACGGTGCAAATGTATTCAGCAGGGAAATAGAATACGGCATCGGCAGCAAAGACGTTGCCGTTGAAAGATTGCCGGAGGAAACGGCAATTGACGAAGTGATTGCGGCGAGCGGCAAAGGAGCCTGCGTGGGAATTATCTGCAACACCGTGCGAAAGGCGCAAATGATTGCGGATACCATAGCCGAGCGGCACGGAACAAAAAAGCTGATATTGTATCACGCCCAATACGTAATGCCGGACAGGGCAGCAAAAGAAGAACGGATATTAAAAGCCGCCGGGAAAAAATCAAGCGCAAGTGACAGATATGGGCTGGTTGTGGTCGGCACACAGGTGCTTGAGCAGTCGCTCGACATAGATTTTGATTTGCTTATAACCGAGCTGTGTCCGATGGATTTGCTTTTGCAGCGGATAGGACGATTGTTCCGCCATAACAGGGATAACAGACCGGAACAGTGCAAAAATCCGAAATGTATTGTTGTCGGCACGGGGGAGCACGACAAGGGCTCGCAAGCCGTTTACGGAAAGTGGCTGCTTATGCAAACCGAAAAATATCTGCCGGATAAAATAACAATACCGGGTGACATATCGCAGCTTGTAAACGATGTGTATGAAAAGCATGATGCCGATACGGAGGAAGAAAAGAAGGCGTATAAGGAGTATACGGACAATATTGAGATAAAAAAGAAGCGTGCCGGCGGTTATTTGCTGGGGCGGGCAAAAGGGTCGAGATTTGATACAACGCTGGACGGCTGGCTGGCGCAGGGCGTTAAGGATGCAAAAGCGGAAGCGTCGGTAAGAGACGGCGACCCCTCTGTTGAGGTGCTTTTGCTGTCGTCGCCCGGAAACGGCTATGCGGAGTTTTTGCCGTGGGTATCGGAAGGGGAAAGGATACCGCTGTTTGAGTGCCCGCCGGAAAAAATCTGCAAAAAGATAGCACAGCAGAAATTAAAATTGCCGGGCGTGTTATGCCGCGATTATATTATAGATAAAACTGTTGACGAGTTGGAAAGCCGCAGCGGCGCATTTGCCGCATGGCAGGATTCGCATTGGCTGAACGGGGAGCTCATACTGTTGACGGATAATGAATTTAAAACCGAATTAAATGGCTTTATGCTTGAATATTCCAAAGAAAAAGGATTATCATACGAACGCCGAAGGGAGGAATAAGAGTGAAGGAGATCGAATTTAATTTGATCGATGAAAAATGGATAAGCGTTATTGATAAAGACTGCAATGTAACAGAGTTATCTCTGTCGGAGGTGTTTCGCAATGCTCAGAATTACAGCGATCTGTGCGGGGAAATTCCGCCGCAGGATATTGCCGTTATGAGGATATTGCTGGCTGTACTGCACACTGTTATCGCAAGATACGGCGATGACGGGCAAAGGTGCGATGCGGAAACGGCAGACGACATGATAGACCGCTGGAAAGCTATATGGGACAGGGGAGCTTTTCCGAGTGAGGCGGTAAACGATTATCTTGATTCGGTGCACGGACGCTTTTGGCTTTTTCACCCGATACATCCTTTTATGCAGGAACCTCTTGCAAAATACGGCACAAAATACGCGGCGTCAAAGCTTAACGGTGAATTATCGGAGAGCAGCAACAAGAGCCGTCTGTTCAGTATGCTGTCGGGGAAGGACAAGAATGCTTTGACAATGGCGCAGGCGGCCAGGTGGCTGCTTTATGTGAATGCCTTTGACGATACATCCGCCAAGCCGTCGTCGTTGTCAAGAAAGAGAAAAATAAAATACGGCTCCCCCGGCGCCGGATGGCTCGGCAAGCTCGGGCTTATAACTTTAAAAGGCGAAAATCTGTTTGAAACGCTGATGCTTAATACCGCGCTTTGGACCGGCTATGAGGAAACGGCGGCGGAACAGCTGCCGTCATGGGAAAAGGACAGATATATCCCAAAGGAGGATGACGTATGTATAGAACGGACAGAGCGGGTGAAAACGGCGCAGCCCGATAATTTGGCAGCGTTATATACGCTGCGGTCAAGATGTATACTGCTTGAACGGAACGAGGACGGCATAACGGGCTACAGCCTTCTCGGCGGCGAATTTTTTGACCGTGAAAACGCATTTATCGAGCCTATGACGGTTTGGAGGGACAGCGGTAATAAAAAGCAGGATATTTATACACCGAAGCGTCATGACCGTTCAAAACAGTTCTGGCGAGAGTTTGCATCCGTTTATCCGCAGACGGACGCTTTCCACAGGCGGCCGGGTATAATCTCGTGGTTTGCGTTTCTCAAGGCAGAAGGTTTTATACCGAGTCGTTATATGCTGAATACAAAAATATGCTCCGTGCAGTACGGCGATAAGGATTTCTTTATAACCGATGTGTTTTCCGATTCGCTTTCCATGAGCGGGGACATAATATTGGGAATGGCGCTTCCGTGGCAGAAATGTATCGAGCAGGCTGTCGAGCTCACGGAACAAATTGCCGATATTGTCGGAAGGCTTGCAAGGGAAATATTTATTGCCGAAGGGGGCGACGCGGAATCGGCACCGGAGATTATTAAAAAAGCCAAGAGCGAGTATTATTTTGATATAGATAGCAAATTCAGAAAATGGCTTACGGAAATAGACCCTTCGTCGGAAAAACCGGCAGAAGGAAAACACGCGTGGGAAGATATTGCGGTGCGGACGGCAAAAAGCCTGGGAAGAAAGATTGTAAACAAAGCCGGAACCAATGCGATTATAGGAAGAACGGTAATTGTAAATGACAGACCTGTAAGGTATTCGGCAGCAAAAGCGGAAAATAATTTTTACCGTAAGATGGGAAATATAAAGCAGAGGGAGGTGTGACAAAATGAAGGAAACGTGGGATTTAATCTATAAATATGTCAAAAGCAAAACATGGAAATTGGGAAACAGCCTTGAAAGCTCCGGCACAAAGGCGGAGCTTGCCGAATTGAGACGCGGTATCGGAAAAATGCCGGGGGAGCTGCCGCAATTATGGGGGAGCTTTCTGCTTGATCTTCCCGCGGAGCTTGAAAAAGATGTTCGCGATCGTGCAAAGCCCACATATGCGGAATGGGCGATATATACGGCGCTTACACTTTATGCGCTGCATCAGCAGGGCAGGAGCGAAACCGTAAACAGCGATGACGGCGCTCTCCGGCTTGGAGGTGCGGTAAAAAAACTGGTACATTCTCCGGATGACGAGGAACGCGTAATGCGCAGATTTTCGGCGATGGCCACCTCGTCCGAGCCGGCGGAGCTTGCCAATCATTTGCGGTCTGTGGTGCAGCTGCTCAAATCGGAAAATATAAAGCTGGATTATGCCGACCTGGCAAAAGATCTGTATTTTTATCAGATGCCGAATCAAAGAAATAACGTGCGCCTGAAATGGGGACGCGATTATTACAGAGAGGAAAATAAAGACGATATTGACAAAGAAGGAGAAAAATAAGATGAAAAATTGTTATGTTGATATTCATGTAATTCAAACGGTACCTCCGAGCTGTGTTAACAGAGACGATACCGGCAGCCCCAAAACTGCCGTTTACGGAGGCACAACAAGAGCGAGGGTTTCATCGCAGTCGTGGAAGCATGCAATGAGATCTATGTTTAAAGAGATATTTGACAGGGACCTTCTGGGCGACCGCACAAAACGCGTTGCCGAGCTTGTGGCGGAACGAATAAAGATGACGGACGGCGCCATAGACGACGATAAGTGCCAAAAGCTTGCGATTGACGCGTGCAAGTCGGCCGGAATATCCATGGATAAGAAAAAAGAGCAGCAGTCGGACGTGCTCATGTTTATAAGCGAGGCTCAAGCGCGGGAATTGGCAAGGCTTGCCGTTGAAAAGAATAACGGCGGCGACATAAGCGGGAATGATTTTAAAACGGCACTGAAGGAACATCCGTCCGTAGATATGGCATTGTTCGGCAGAATGGTAGCGTCCGATCCTTCGCTCAATTATGATGCCGCGGCGCAGGTGGCGCACAGCATATCAACACATACCGTGCACAATGAGTATGATTATTTTACCGCCGTTGACGATCTTTCGCCGGAGGATACCGCCGGGGCGGGGCATCTCGGAACAATAGAATATAATTCGGCCACGCTGTACCGCTATGCAACGGTAAATGTAAACGAGCTGCGTAAAAATCTCGGTGATAAAGTTACGGCAAAGACGGTTAAAGGCTTTGTTGAGGCCTTTGTCAGGTCAATGCCGACGGGCAAGCAAAATACCTTTGCAAACAGAACTTATCCCGATTACGTATACGTTGCCGTAAGAGATGATCAGCCGGCGAACTTTTCGGGAGCGTTTGAAAAACCGATAACGGCGGGAGCGGATGCAAACGGCGCTTTTGAAGAAAGCGGAGGCTATGTCGGAGGTTCGATAAAGGCTTTTTCCGAATATTCCGAAGAAGTATACAGGAACTATGTTTCAAAACCTGCCGCGTCATGGGACGTGGGCAAGCCGGCTGCCGGCATGGGAACGGAGCATGTGACGTTTAAGGAACTGCTGAATAAGGTGGAGGAATATATAACGGAAAAGAATTGCGAAAATGAGGTGATGTAAAATGCCTACATTGCTGCTTAGGCTTGCCGGACCGCTGCAGTCATGGGGAGCCGGCTCCAAATTTGAAATCAGGCTTACAGAAAACGAGCCTACAAAGAGCGGTGTTATAGGCATGGTTGCGGCTGCGCTCGGAAGAAAACGTGACGAGCCCGTGGATGATTTGGCGGCGATGAAATTCGGCGTGAGAGCGGACAGGCCCGGCGTGCTGCTCAGGGATTATCATATCGCAAAAGCTGCCAAATCTTCGTATGTTACATACAGGTACTATTTGTCCGACGCCGTATTTCTTGCCGGGCTCGAAAGCGATGACAAAGAGCTTTTGAGCAGGATTGAGTATGCGCTGCGCCATCCGGTATTTCCGCTGTTTCTGGGCAGAAGGTCGTGCGTGCCCACGCTGCCGATAGTGATGGGGATAAGAGAAAATTCTCTGCTTGGTGCGCTGGAAAATGAAAAACCGCTTGTGCGTGGCGGGGATAAACTGCGTATCAGGTACGATAATGTATCGGGGTATGCAGTAAAACAAGACCTGCCGCTTTCGTTTGATATAAGGCACAGAAAATACGGATACAGATATGAAGCGGAGGAATGGGTTTTGCCGCCGGGCGGAGAACATGACCCTATGGCTGAATTGTGAGGTGGTAATTGTGTATTTGTCAAGAGTAATGCTTGATCAAAATAAGCGTGATACGATAAAGGCGCTTGCCTCGCCGTCGATATTCCACGGCGCTGTCGAAGCCTCATTCAAGGGGGCAAGAGACAGAAGGCTGTGGCGTATAGACACGCTGCGCGGAAAGAGCTGCGTATTGATCCTGAGCGAGGAGGTTCCGGAGCTTGACGGCTTTGCGGCGCAGTTCGGGTATGACGGAGAATACGAAACAAAAGAATACGGAAAGCTGCTTGAGCGCATAGAGGAAGGAAGCGTGTGGCAGTTTAGACTTACGGCGAACCCAACATATTCAAGCACAAACGGCGATATAAAGCGGCGCGGAAAGGTGAAGGCGCACAGAACAGAAACGCATCAGAGGGAGTGGCTTATAAAAAAAGCGGAACATAACGGTTTCTTTGTCAATGACGATGACTTTTCCGTAAGTGAATCAAAATTTCTTAAATTCAGGAAAAGGAACGGCGATACTTCAAGCCTGATAAGCATTATATCCGTAACATACGAGGGTGTTTTGCGCGTTACGGACAAGGAAAAATTCAAAAATGCACTTTGCTGCGGGATAGGCCGCGAAAAGGCGTACGGTATGGGTTTGATGACGGTTATGAGGATTGGAAATGGCTGACGGATACGGAATGATAAAACCGGGGCTTGAGCTTTTGCCGCAGATAAAAGACAGGATGACATTTGTTTATCTCGAACATTGCCGGATAAGCCGTCATGACAGTGCAATAAAAGTCATAGACGACACCGGAATAGTGCATATTCCGGCGGCATATATCACGGTGCTGCTTCTCGGCCCGGGAACGGATATTTCGCACAGAGCGATAGAACTCATTGGCGACAGCGGTGTTGGAATAGTGTGGGTGGGTGAGCATGGCGTGCGTTATTATGCGCACGGGCGCGCGTTAAACTCCCATACAAAATTACTCCAAAAACAAGCCGAGCTTGTCGGCAACACGCGGAAACATCTTGCTGTTGTCCGCAAAATGTACGCAATGAGGTTCGGGGAATGCGAGGATGTGAGCAAACTCAGCCTTCAGCAGCTTAGAGGCCGCGAGGGCAGCCGTATGCGCGCCGAATACAGGAGGAATTCAAAAAAATATAATATTCCGTGGAAAGGGCGGAATTATGACCCGGACGATTTCCGGTCGGGTGACGCCGTTAATCAGGCGCTGTCTGCGGGAAATGTATGCCTTTATGGTTTGGCGCATGCGGTGATTTCGGCTTTGGGATGCAGTGCCGGTTTGGGATTTATTCATGTCGGACACGAGTGGTCATTTGCGTATGATGTGGCGGATCTGTATAAAACTCAAACAACAATTCCGATAGCATTTGAAATGGCGGCCGAACTGCATAAAGAGGGAAGGAAACCGTCAAACGAGTTTGCGGGCGAAGTGCGCAGGCGTATGCGAAACAAAATAGTGGATATGCGCTTGCTTGAGCGAATGGTTTCCGATATTAAATATCTTCTCTCCGATGACGGGGAAAAGGAAGAGGCAGCGGTATATCTGTGGGATAATGCAAAAGGAACGGTTTCGAACGGTATATTGTATCGTGAAGGCGATAACCGCAGCGGGCTTG
>DVLU01000020.1 GCA_018715365.1 Candidatus Ornithomonoglobus intestinigallinarum
ATAAATCCGCATTTTGACCTTTGCTCAAAGGAAATAACGCTTGTCGGTTCATGGGTATACACCTTGAGAGATTATGCGACAACGTTTGATTTCTTAAAGAGGGCAAATGCCATAGGGCTGCCGATAAAGGAGCTTATAACTCACAGATTCGGTCTTGACGAGATGAACGAAGCGCTTGAAACAAACCTTTCGCAGAAGGGTCTTAAGATAGCGTACATCAACAAGGATTTTTAAAGCTTATGACAAAAGGAGTGCTTTAGGCTATGAATGAAGCGGTTGGAATTATAGAAATGTTCGGCTTTGTTACGGCTATAACGGCGGCGGACGCGGCTGCAAAGGCGGCAGACGTTAAAATAATCGCCATCGATTCAAATAAACCGGCAAATGCCGACAGCGTTGAGGTCCCGCTGATCATGGCGGTAAAGATGACGGGAAGCGTTTCGGCCGTCAAAGCGGCCGTGGAGGCGGGCGCCAAGGCTGCCGAAAACGTTTCGGGCGTTATCAACACTCATATAATAGCACGTCCCACCGATGACTCGATGAAAATGGCAAAGCGCGTAAGCGTGGGCAGAGACAGGGTAGGGCACATCAAGAACAACGCATAGGAGGTTGGGAGACTTAATGAAAGCACTGGGATTTTTGGAAACAAGAAGCCTGACGGCTGCAATCGAGGCTTCCGACGCAATGACCAAAGCGGCGGATGTGCGCGTTGTCGGCACCGAGAAGATCGGGTCGGGGCTTGTTAATGTGGTAATAGAAGGCGACGTCGATGCCGTAAACGCGGCAGTGGCGGCAGGAGTTGCGGCGGCAAAGGAGATAGGCGAGGTATATGCCTCAAACGTTATCCCCAGACCTCACGATGAAGTCGCGCGCGTGCTCCCGACAATATAAAGGAGGGCGCACAATGGCAGATTTTTCACTCGGACTCGTTGAGGTAAGCGCGCTCGGCAACGCGATAATAATGCTCGATGATATGCTTAAGGCTGCGGACGTTGAGTTTGTGGCAACGGAAAGGCGCTTGGGCGGCAGGCTTGTTACGATAGTCGTAAGAGGCGAGCTCACATCGGTGCAGGCGTCAGTTGACGCCGGCGTTGCACGCGCAAAGCAGGATGAATGCTTAAAGGCCTATCAGGTTATTGCAAGGCCGCACGATGAAATTTTAAAGTTTCTGCATCTTGAGCCGGAAAGCGAACCGGAGCCGGAGCCGGAATCGGAAACGGCGGGAACGCATGTAGGACCGGCGCCGGAAAACGAAGAAGAAACGGAAAGGCGCACTTCAAGAAGGCGCACGGCGCAGAAACAGAAAACGGCTGACGCGGCGGCAGAAAAAAAGCCTGCTCCGCGCAGACGCGGCAGAAAGCCGAAAACCGAGGACACCTCGGCGAAATAACAGGTCTTAAGTCCCTAAGGGCTTTAGATATATAAAAAAGTAAATAAAGAGCAAAAGCTCAGAAATTTTAAAGGAGGATACTAAAATGGCTGTAGAAGCATTAGGTATGGTTGAAACAAGAGGTTTGGTAGCTGCAATAGAGGCTGCCGATGCAATGGTTAAGGCTGCAAACGTAACCTTGATCGGAACGGAAAGAATAGGTTCGGGTCTTGTTACCGTTATGGTAAGAGGAGATGTAGGCGCAGTTCAGGCTGCAACGGATGCCGGCGCAGCTGCAGGCTCAAGACTCGGCGAGCTCGTTTCGGTACACGTTATCCCCAGACCGCACAGCGACGTTGAAAAGATTTTGCCGCAAATCTGAGTTGTGAGCGAATAAATGTTATTGGGCAGACGGCACGGGCGGAGCTTTCCGCCCCGTGTGTGCCTTGATGACCTCGTTCAACTTTAAAATGTTTATTAAGGAGAGAATAGCCGATGGAAAAAAGTTTTCAGGATATGATTGCTCAGACTGTGATTGATGTGTTAAAGCAAAAAGAAGCGAGCGAGGGCATAAAAATAGGTGTAAGTGCGCGTCACGTTCATCTTTCTCAGAAGGACCTTGAAACGCTTTTCGGAGAAGGCCACGAGCTTACGCCGAAAAAGCAGCTCATGGGCGGACAGTTTGCGGCCGAGGAATGTGTGACGCTTGTAAGCCCGTCTTTGAGAACGATCGAGGGCGTAAGGGTTCTCGGTCCGGTAAGAAAACAGTCACAGATAGAAATTTCAAGAACAGACACATTTAAGCTTAAGGTGAGCCCGCCGGTGCGTCCGTCGGGAGAGCTTAAGGGCAGTGCGCCCATGGGTCTTGTCGGCCCCAAGGGCAGTATATTTTTAAACGAGGGCTGTATAATAGCCAACAGACATATACATATGGACCCCGCAACGGCTGAAAAGTACGATGTTAAGGATAACGACCTTGTTGACGTACAGATAGACAGTTCAAAGCCCACAACGTTCTATAACGTTCAGGTGAGGGTACATGAAAGCTTTACGCCGGAAATGCACATAGATACCGATGACGCAAACGCTTGCGCGGTAAAGACCGGCGATTATGTAAAAATCATAAAGGATTAAATATTTTTTAAATTTGAAAATAACATCTTCAAAGGATGATACAAATATGATTATAGGCAGAGTATACGGAAGCGTTGTGTCAACGCATAAGCTTGACGGGCTTGTTGGCTACAAGTTTATGCAGATACAGTGCATCGAAAACGGGGCGCTGGTTGAAAAATTCCTGACGGCCGTTGACGGCGTCGGTGCGGGAATAGGCGAGGACGTTATCATAACAACAGGCTCCGGAGCAAGAAAAGCCCTGGGCAATGACGATGTGCCGGTCGATGCCGTTATAGTCGGCATACTCGATACAAAACAGTGCTAAATTTTTCGTTTGCGGAAGGAATGAAACAGTATGGACTTACAGGAGCTTCAGAAAATTGTTTGCGAGGCGGGAATAGTCGGCGCCGGCGGTGCGGGCTTTCCTACGCATGTGAAATTTTCGGACAAGGTAAATCAGATAGTAGTTAATGCAGCGGAGTGTGAGCCTCTTATGATGGTTGACCATCATATTCTGGAGCATCATTTGCAGGCGCTTGTTGACACGCTAAATATCCTTATCGGCGCAATGAATGCCGACGAGGCGATAATAGGCATAAAAGGCAAGAATATGCACCTGCTTGATACCGATATACTCGCATCGCTTGAGGGAACAAAGGTAAGCGTAAAGGAAATACCGGATATTTATCCTGCGGGCGATGAGGTTGTGCTGACATATGAAACGACGGGGAAAATAATCCCCGAGGGTTCCATACCGGTTATGGTGGGCGTTATGGTAATAAACGTTGAAACGGTATATAACATACATAAGGCGCTTTCGGGAACGCCCGTTACGGAGAAGTATATTACTATAGGCGGCGACACCAAGGAGGATATAACGGTAAAGGCGCCTGTCGGCATGAAAATAAAAGAACTGCTTGAGGTATGCGGCTACGGCGATCTTGAGGGCAAAGCCGTTATAAACGGCGGCCCCATGATGGGCAAGCTTGTCGATATTGAAAACGATACCGTAACAAAAACAACAAAGGGCTTGCTGATATTCCCCGAAACGCACAGCATTATCCAGCGCAAGCGTATGCCGATGAGCATGACGCTGAAGCGCGCGTCCGCGGCCTGCTGCAACTGCCATATGTGCAGCGACGTATGTCCGAGAAACCTTTTGGGCTATGACCTTCAGGTGCACAAGACATTAAGAGCCGCATCACATTCCGAGGTTCGTGACACGGAGTCGTTCTTGCAGTCGGCGCTTTGCTGCGGCTGCGGAGTATGTACCGTAATCGGCTGCCAGCAGATGCTTGACCCGCAGAAAATCTCGATGGAGGTTAAAGGGCTGCTGGGCAAGCACGGCCTTAAGAGGAAGAACAACAAAGCTCCCGAGCACGTAAGACCGGAGCGTTCGGCAAGGCTTGTTTCTTCATCATTGCTTATTGACAGATTGGGCATAAGAAAATACGTTAAGCCGTCCGTGGAGAGAAGGTATGTGACCTTTGATCCGAGTGAAGTTTATATAGAGCTTAAGCAGCATGTGGGCGCGCCCGCGGCAGCGCTTGTCAAAAAGGGCGATAAGGTAAGCGTCGGCGATATGATAGCAAAAACGCCCGACGGCTCACTGGGAACGTCAATGCACGCAAGCATAAACGGAACGGTAAGCGAGATAAACGATAAGTATATAGTAATAAGCAAGTAAAGTAGGTGAAGACAGATGAATTCTATAGGATTGGTTGAAGTTAAGAATATATCAAAGGGCATAGTTGTTACCGATGAAATGCTCAAAAGTGCGGGAGTACATCTCATAAGCTCGGGCGCCGTTTGTCCCGGCAAGTTCGTTACGATAGTAGGCGGTGAGCTTTCGGCTATCCATGCGGCCGTTGACAGGGCAGAGCTTATTGCCGAGGACGCTATGATAGATAAGTTCGTTATAGGTAATCTCGGAGATAAAGTCTATGATGCGGTATGCGGCACGGCTGACGTCAAGGAGAAAAAGGCGCTCGGCATAGTTGAAACGTTTACCGCGGCAAGCGCAATAGAGGCTGCCGATGCTGCCGTAAAATCGGGCGATATTGAGCTTATAGAGGTTCGCGTTGCACGCGGTATGGGCGGTAAGTGCTTTGTTACAATGACGGGCGACGTTGCCGACGTTAAGGCGGGCGTTGAAGCCGGAGCTAAAATTGCCGCCGAACAGGGCGTTCTCATCAATACGGAGGTCATTGCAAACCCGCATACAGACCTTTGGGAAGCTGTATTATGATTTATTTTATGAATATTTTGTAAACTGTTAGCACTCAACGCTGTTGAGTGCTAATTTTGTGTTGACTTTTTGGTTGAAAAGTAGTATTATATATATTGTGAAATCAAACGGCGCCTTTGCGGCGCACCGCAAGAATGAAAGGAAGTAATAAACATGGCAAAGGGCAGTATTTCTGTCGATTCGGAAAATCTGTTTCCGATAATCAAAAAATGGCTTTATTCGGACAAGGATATATTTCTGCGCGAGCTTGTGTCAAACGCATGCGACGCAGTAACAAAGCTCAAGAAGCTTGCCGGAATAGGCGAAGCGGAAATAGACGGGGACGTACCCTTTAAGATTACCGTGAGGGTCGATAAAAAGAACAAGCAGCTTATAGTGAGCGATAACGGTATCGGCATGACCGAGGAGGAAATAGACAAATATATAAATCAAATTGCGTTTTCGGGCGCGAGCGATTTCCTTGCAAAATACAAGGAGGAAGAAAACGAAGGCGCGCAGATAATCGGTCATTTCGGACTGGGCTTTTACAGCGCGTTTATGGTAAGCGATTCGGTTGAGATAGATTCGCTTTCCTATAAAGAAGGCTCCGTTCCGGCAAAGTGGGTATGCGACGGCACAATGGAGTTCGATATGAGCGAGGGCGAAAGAGCCGAGCGCGGAACAACGATAACGCTTAATATCGCCGAGGACAGCGAGGAATTTCTCGACGAATTTAAAATACGCGAGATACTTCATAAATACTGCGCGTTCCTGCCGACGGAAATTTACCTTGAAAACGCCGAGGACGACGAAAAAGAGGACAGCGGCGATAAAAAGGACGGGGAGAAAGACGAGCCCAAGCCCATAAACAATACGCAGCCGCTGTGGATGAAGAAGCCGTCCGAGTGCACGGATGAGGAATACAAGGAATTTTACAGGAATGTGTTCATGGACTTTAACGAGCCGCTTTTCTGGATACACCTCAACGTGGACTTCCCGTTCAACCTGAAGGGCATACTTTATTTCCCGAAAATAAATATGGAATTTGCCGGTCAGGAGGGGCAGATAAAATTATATAATAACCAGGTGTTTGTTGCCGATAACGTTAAAGAGGTAATACCGGAATTTCTGATGCTTCTGAAGGGCGTTATCGATTGCCCCGATTTGCCGCTTAACGTATCGAGAAGCTTTTTGCAGAACGACGGCTACGTTAAGAAAATATCGGCGCATATCACAAAGAAGGTGGCGGACAAGCTGACGGGCATTTTCTCATCCGACAGGCAAAGCTACGAGAAATACTGGGATGATATAAATATATTCATTAAGTACGGCTGCATAAGGGACGAGAAATTTTACGAAAAGATAAAGGACGTTATCATTTTCAAAACGACGGGCGGCAAGTATGTAACGCTTGACGAATATCTTGAAGGCAAGGATAAAAAAGAGGTTTACTACGTTTCGGACGCAAAGCTTCAGTCGCAGTATATAAAGCTCTTTGAGGAGCAGGGGCTTGAAGCTGTTGAGCTGCCGACGATAATGGACACGCATTTTATCTCGTTTATGGAGATGAAGAACGCCGAGGTCAAGTTTAAGCGCATAGATTCGGTTTTGTCGGAAACGGCTGAGGAAAATGCGGGCGATGAAGAAAAGAATAAAGCGCTTGTTGAAAAATTCAAGAACAGGATAAATGACGAATCGCTAAAAATAGAAGCGCAGGCGCTCAAAAACGCCGATATTCCGGCAGTCATGCTGCTCGGCGAGGAATCAAGACGTATGCAGGAGATGTACCGCTCATACGGTCAGCAGATGGCAGGAATGGCCGATATGTTCAAGGACGAGTTTACGCTTGTTATCAATACGAACAACGACCTTATTCAAAAGCTTGATACGCTGCCGGAGGAAGATGCGGAGCTTGTTATGGACCAGGTTTACGACCTTGCGAAAATAAGCCACAGCCCGCTGCCGGCAGATGAAATGACGAAATTTATAGAGAGATCGAATATGCTTTTGAAAAAAGCAATTGTGTGATAAACAGGCCGCAGGGAAAATCGCATGCAACTGCTCGATTTCAGATGCAGAACGGACAAAACGCACCCGAAGGGGTGCGTTTTGTTTATATATTATACCATTTTATTTGCCTTCAACAAGCCTCTGCGTATCTATCGCAATCATAAGCTCCTCGTTTGTCGGGATAACGAGCGTCTTAACAGCCGCATCGTCAGCCGAAATATCGACGGTTCCTCTTGCGGCATTCTTTTCGGGATCTATCTTTATGCCGATAAACTCAAGGTTTTCAACTATCGCAGCGCGTGTTTTTGCATCGTTTTCGCCAATGCCGGCTGTGAATACAACAGCGTCAGCGCCGCCCATTGCGGCAGCATATGCGCCGATGAATTTCTTAACGCTGTAATAGAACATATCAAGCGCAAGCTGTGCCCTCTTGTTGCCGTCGGCAGCGGCGGCCGTAAGATCTCTGAAGTCGGACGAAACGCCCGAAACGCCGAACACGCCCGACTGCTTGTTCATGAGCTTGTCAACCTCATCGGCAGTCATGTTTTCCTTGTTTATAAGATACGTTACAACGGCGGGATCCATCGAGCCTGTTCTCGTACCCATAACAACACCGTCAAGCGGCGTAAAGCCCATTGACGTATCAACGCATTTTCCGCCGTCAACGGCGCTTATCGAAGAACCGTTGCCGAGGTGGCAGGTTATTATCTTAAGGTCCTTTATATCCTTGCCCAAAAATTCGGCGGCTTTCTGAGAAACGTATTTGTGGCTTGTGCCGTGGAAGCCGTATTTTCTTATCTTGTCCTTTTCGTAGAGGTCATAGGGAAGCGCATACATAAACGCCTTCGGAGGCATTGTCTGGTGGAACGCCGTGTCGAATACTCCCACCTGAGGAACGCCCGGCATTATCTTCTCGCAGGCTTCTATGCCTATGATGTTCGGCGGATTGTGGAGCGGCGCAAGCGGAACGCACATTTCAAGCGCTTCTTTTACCTTTGCGTCTATTATGCACGAATCGGCAAACGATTCCGCCCCGTGAACGACTCTGTGACCCACAGCGCCTATTTCGTCCATTGATTTTATAACGCCGTGATCCTCGTCAACAAGCGCCGAAATAACCATCTGTATGGCGTCGCCGTGATCCTTCATCGGCTTTTCGATTTTTGTTTTTGTGTTTTTTGCAATGTTTGTGTGCTGAATATTTGAGCCGTCTATGCCTATTCTTTCGCAAAGACCCTTTGCCATTACCTCATGCTTTGTCATGTCGATAAGCTGATACTTAAGCGACGATGAACCTGCGTTGATAACCAAAATGTTCATTGTTTTTTCTCTCCTCTAATTATTGTTTTGCGCGGCGATGACCCGCGCTGTATGTAAAATCAAAAAATTAAAAAATCAATCGATCAGCCCTGCGCCTGTATTGACGTTATTGCGATAACGCCCGCTATATCCTCCGCCGTGCAGCCTCTCGAAAGGTCGTTTACGGGCTTTGCTATACCCTGGAGCACGGGACCGTAGGCTTCGGCTTTTGCAAGACGCTGAACAAGCTTGTAGCCGATATTGCCCGCGTCGAGGTTCGGGAATATAAGAACGTTTGCCTTGCCGGCAACCTTTGAGCCGGGGGCCTTCTGGTTTCCCACCGATTCGACTATCGCCGCGTCAAGCTGAAGCTCTCCGTCTATCATAAGGTCGGGGCGTTTTTCTTGGGCAAGCTTTGTTGCCTCGCGCATTTTATCAACGAGCGCGTGCTTTGCGCTGCCGTATGTGGAGTGCGAAAGCATTGCGATTTTCGGCTCCGCCTCAACAAGCTGCTTAAACGACGCTGCCGACGAAATTGCTATTTCCGAGATCTGGTCGGCGTCGGGGTCCTGGTTGAGCGCCGAATCGGCAAAGATAAACGTGCCGTTTTCGCCGTATTCGCAGTTGGGGACGTTAAGTACAAAGAAAGCCGAAACGAGCTTTGTGCCCGGGGCGGTTTTGAGTATCTGCAGCGACGGGCGTATAACGTTTGCCGAGGAATTGACAGCTCCGGCAACCATGCCGTCTGCGTCGCCCGATTTTACCATCATAACGCCGAAATAAAGCGGGTTTTTAATTGTTTCCGCGGCAAGCTCGGGCGTCATGCCTTTGTTTTTCCTGAGCTCATAAAAAGCGTTTGCGTATTCGGCCGCTTTTTCCGATGCTTCGGGATTAACTATTTCCGCGCCGGAAATATCAACGCCTTCTTCTTTGGCCATGAGGTTTATCTTGTCGGGATCGCCCACAAGCTTTATTTTTGCGTAGCCCTCTTTAAGAGCTATTTCGGCTGCTTTTATTGTACGCAGCTCTTCTCCCTCGGCAAGGACGATCGTTTTGAGATCGGCTTTGGCTCTTGCCTTAAGGTGTTCGATAAATGTACTGCTCATTGCAAAAAACTCCTTTTTTCCGCGGCATTGCCGCACTTTTATTTTACACCGTGTATATATGCACGGCTTTGCATATTATGTCTTATCTATTATATAACATTTTTATGCGGTTTTCAAGGGCTGACGCGAAAAAAATTTAATTTTCTTAATTATAATTATACTTACCGTCCCCGGGGTTCCAAAGTCGGCGGCGCATATTTCCCCTTCCGAGGAATGTATGTGCAGCGTAACATCCTTTCTGAGGAAGGGGTGATATGTGCCGCAAAAAAAGAAAAAAGAAAAGAAAACCTCACGGCAGCCGCCTCCGGGGTTCCAAAGGGGCGGAGCCCCTTTGAGGAAAAATAAACACCCTCTTGACGTTTACATTTTCTTAAAAAAATATTTACAGTATTGCTCTTGATTTTATTGTAAAGAAATGTTACGTTAATATAGTGTTTAAAAACCTTTCGAGGAAAACGCAAACATATGAAATAAAAATGAGGAAGTGATGCAAAGTGATTGAGGTAAAATCACTGACAAAACGGTACGGTGATCACACCGCCGTGAGCGACCTGTCGTTTACCGTCGAGGACGGGCTTATATACGGCTTTCTCGGTCCCAACGGCGCGGGAAAATCAACTACCATGAACATCATAACCGGATGTCTTGCGGCAACGCAGGGCGAGGTTAAAATAGACGGCTATGATATTTTTGAAAATCCCGTTGAAGCAAAGTCGCGAATAGGCTATCTGCCCGAGCAGCCGCCGCTGTATCAGGACATGACTCCGCGCGAATACCTTACGTTTGTCGCCGAGGCCAAGCGCATTGAAAAAAGCCGCGTAAGAGCCGACGTTGCGAACGTTATGGAGCGCACGGGCATAACCGATATGGCCGACAGGCTCATAAAGAATCTTTCAAAGGGCTATAAGCAGCGTGTGGGCATTGCACAGGCGCTTTTGGGAAACCCGTCAACGATAATCCTTGACGAGCCGACCGTCGGTCTTGACCCGAGCCAGATAATCGAGATACGCTCGCTTATTTCGGAGCTCGGCAAAACGCATACGATAATACTTTCAAGCCATATCCTGTCCGAGGTCCAGGCTGTCTGTGACAGGATAATGATAATTTCAAAGGGCAGGCTTGTTGCAAACGATACTCCGGAAGGGCTTGAAAAGCTCTTTGAGGGCAAAACGGAGCTGCATATAGACGTTAAGGCGCAAAAGGCCGAGGTTGAACGCGTGCTTGAGGGAGCGGTGTGCGTATCGGGCTTTGAAGCTTCCGAAAAGGACGGCATAACAAGCGCGGTGCTGGAATGCGGCGATGAAACGGACTGCGAGGAAGCGCTCTTCTTTGCGTTTGCCGACGCGCGTCTGCCGATTATACACATGACAACCGAGCGCGCAAGCCTTGAGGATATATTTATGGAGCTTACAAGCAACGACGTCCCGGCGGCAGCCGACGGTGAATATAACGGCGAGCCCGATAATTTTGATTTCAACGCCGCGGAGGCGGCGGAAACGCCGGATACGGATGAGGAAACGGCCGAAAACAACGGCGGCGCATCCGATACGGAAGCAAAGGAGGATACGGAATTATGACGGCAATAATAAAACGCGAGCTGCACGCGCTGCTTACGGGCGTTACCGGCTATATCTTCTGCTGCTTTATACTTGTTTTTGCGGGGATATACATGAATATGCTCAACCTCAAGCAGGGCGCGGCAAACTTTGAATACGTTCTCGGCAATATGGGATTTATTTTCCTTATAGGCGTACCGCTTTTGACAATGCGCGCCCTCACGGAGGAGCGTAAGCAGAAAACCGATATGCTTCTATATTCGCTTCCCGTGAGCATGACGCAGATTGTGCTCGGGAAATACATAGCGATGCTTATACTTATGCTTATGCCGATAATAATAGTCGGCATATATCCGCTCATACTGAGCTTTTACGGAAACGTTTATCTGCCGGCGAGCTACGGCACACTGCTTGCATTTTTCTTCCTCGGTGCATCGCTTGCCGCTATAGGGCTCTTTATATCGTCGCTAACGGAAAACCAGGCCGTTGCGGCAATATTGTGCCTGCTTGTCGGGATAATAAACTATTTCTTCACAACGATAGCTTCGTACATATCCTCATCGGGAATCGGCGGAGCTATTCAGGAGCTGCTTGAGAAGCTTTCGCTTTTTGAGCGTTTCTACAGCTTCCCTAACGGCGTGTTTGATATTTCAAACCTTATATTCTTGGCCGTTGTGGCTGTTGTATTTGTATTCTTCACCGTGCAGTCGATGGAGAAAAGGAGGTGGAGCTGATATGAAAAAAGGATTTTTTGAAAAGCTGAAAGAGCTTACCGGCGCAAAAAAGGTCCGTATGGGCGGCTACAGCGCCGCTGCGTGCGTGCTTGCGGCCGCGATAGGCGTTGCGGTTGTTATTGCTGCCGATTCGCTTCCGACGAAGTATACGCGCATAGATATGTCGGGCAAAAACCTTTATAATATATCAACGGAAACCGAAAATATCGTAAAGGGCCTTGACAAGCAGGTGGATATATACTTTATAGCGCAGAGCGCAAACAAGGATGAAATAATAGACCAGATGCTCCAGCGCTATGCGTCAATAAGCGGCAATATAAATTATACCGTTCAGGACCCGGCAAAGAACCCCAACTTCGCAAGCCAATATACAGACGAGGCCGTTGAGGAAAACAGCGTTATTGTTGTATGCGGCGAAAAGAGCAGATACGTTGCGTACAGCGATATTTATAAAACGGAAACAGATTACTCAACGTATTCGCAGACAACGGAATTTGACGGCGAAAACTGCATAACGAGCGCCATCTCATACGTTTCGAGCGATGATAACGACAGGCTCTATCTGCTGAGCGGCCACGGAGAAGCGGAGCTTGACACAACGTTTGCCGATATGCTTGCGGACAGGAACGCGGAGCATGAGGAGCTTACGCTTGTAAATGCCGAAAGCGTTCCGGACGACGCGGACTGTGTTATAATAAACGAGCCGCAGTCCGATCTGTCGGAAAAGGACGTTGAGCTTTTGGAAAACTACCGTGCAAAGGGCGGAAATATAATAGTTGTGACGGGTTATACCGGTCAGGATATGACGAACCTCAATAAATTGCTTTCCGGCTACGGCTGCTCTGTTGAAAAGGACCTTCTGCTTGAAGGCAGCATGTCAAACTGCATCCAGGGCATGAACTACTATATTGTGCCGAACATCGAGCAGCATGAAATAACGGAACCGCTTATAAACGAAAATTATTTCATACTTACGCCTATGAGCATTGCCGTAAATGAAACGGAGGGCTCGTCGGCATCGGTAACGCCGATACTTCAAACGTCGTCCGAGGCATACATAAAGACGAACAGCGAAAGCGCGCAGACGCTTGAAAAAACGGACGCCGACCCGCAGGGGACTTATAATATAGGCGTTGTTTCCACGCTCACAACAGACGGCAAGGAATCAAAGCTTCTGCTTGTCGGCTCATCGGGCTTTTTGACGCAGGAAATGAACGCTGCCGTTTCCGGCGGAAACGGGGACTTGTTCCTTAACGCCGTAAGCTGGATGACAGGCAGGGAGGAAGGCATAGCGATACATGCGAAGTCGCTTTCGAACGAACGCCTTTCGGTACCGGAAAGCTCGGCGGGAGTTATAAGCTTTATCACGATATTCCTTATCCCCGCGGTAGTTATCGCAATAGGCGTGTATGTGCTTGTAAAACGCAGAAAGCGTTAGTCTTTCGGCAGCCGCCTTACGGGATTCCAAAGGGCGGAGCCGCTATGTAAAAACGGCAACTGTTATCTGTTCCGCTCAAAAATCGCTTTGCCGCGCTCACGCATACCACGCGTCCCGGCACAGTGAAAAATCTTTACCGTATTCACGAAGACGGTATGCGTTTCGCTTGCTTCAGCGAACATTTCGCGTAACAGACAACAGCCGCCTTATCTTCTTGCGCCCGTCACCATTTGCTCCGAGCTGGTAACGCACGATGCGCGTTAAGGCTCTTCCGCAAACGGATGACGTGCGCTTCCCCGAGCGGCGCATATTTCCCCTTCCGAGGAATGTATGTGCAGCGTAACATCCTTTCCGAGGAAGGGGTGATATGTGCCGCAAAAAAAGAAAACCTCACGGCAGCCGCCTTACGGGGTTCCAAAGGGGCGGAGCCCCTTTGAGGAAAAAAACTAAGAAATGGAGGAATAAAACCATATGACAAGAGGAAAACGCCTCGGCGTCCTTTGCGGTATTCTTGTTGTTGCCGTTGGTGCATGCTTCGGCGCAAAGCTCGTTTCGGAGCGTGCCGAGGACGCCGACAAAACGAGCGTTATGAATATCGCCGCAGAGGATATAACGGGACTGAGCTGGACATATAATGACGAAACGGTCTCGATAACAAAAACAGACGGCAAATGGAGCTATGATTCGCCCGAAACGGAGGGCGACGACGTAAACGACATTGACGCAAACGAAATGGCGCAGGCAATAGCCGATCTGAAGGCAACGGCTGTGATTTTGCCCGAGGAGCAGGCGGGCGACTACGGCTTTGACGACCCGACGTGCGAGATAATTGTAAAAACGGCGTCGGCCGATACAACGTATACCGTAGGCGCTCTCAATGAAATAACGGGCCAGTACAACCTTCAAATCACAGGCAGCGAAAACGTGTTTACGATAGATACGTCGTTTGTGAATATGTTTGAGAAGGGCTACAGCGACGTTAAGGCAACACCGGTGCCGACGGAATCGCCGTCGCCGTCCCCGGAAGCAACGGCTGAAGCCGATGCGGCCGAAGCAACGGCAACGCCCGTACCGACGGCAACGCCCGAGCCGCAGAGCTGATTGGATTTTAAATGCAGACAGGCAAACGGCCGAGGCCGTTTGCCTGTCTGCGTCATATAATTTTATATAACCTGTTTGCTCCCGAGGAATATATACATTCAAATTCCGAAAGCGACGACTGCGGCAGGAAATCGGACGTTTTTGTGTATATGTACGATATTCCGCGCTCCGTGCAGAAGTCCTTCAATTCTTCTCCCGAAGCCGTTTTCAGCGCTTCAAGCTCGGCTTCGCGCTCCGCGTATTCATCGGTAAAGCCGTGGAAATAAACATAAAGCGACGAGCCGACGTAAACGGTCCTTCCCGCAAGCGTAACCACCGGATTTAAATGGTCCGTGTCGGTCAGGACAACGGCGTCGGGCGGCACGTTTTCTTTTATATATTCCGCCGTTTCGATCGCATTTTCATCAAACGTCTGATACATTCCGCCCGAAACGTATTCCCTTCCTATTGTGAGCGCGCCCGAAAGCGTGAACGACAGTATAACAAGCGCCGCAAAGTACGGCCGCCATTTTATGCCCTTCAGCCGCTCATATAAATTAACGGCAAAATCGCTCACAATTATAAGCGTTATCATATACGTTATGTAAAAAAGCTTGTTGTTGTCGTATTCGTTCGGCTGGAACTGTATAAATTCGGCAAGCGCAAATATTGCCGCGCCGGCGATAAAGAGCTTCTTTTGATTTTTTTCGGCGTTTATAAACGCAGGTATCGCAAGCAGGAACGCCATGCCCCAGTTTTTTATATAAAACCACAAATACGGATCGTTTTGATTTACCCAGTTGAAACGGAAATTCAAAAACGAGCTGTTGCCCGACGTTTGCGAAAACGTCCAGAATATCAGCTGCGGCATGGCGAGTATAAGCGCCGCCGCGCCGTAGAATACCCAGTTTACAATATACGCCTTTTTGTCCTTTTCCTCATACAGGTATGCGAAGAACATGACGGCGCTTATTATTCCGAGCGCCAAAAACGAATGAGTGTGTATCATCGGCATACAGCCGGCAATTATGCCGAGCGTTATAAAAAGCTTTCCCGAGCGCGTTTTTAACGCGTCAAGCAGCAAATAAATGCACGGCAGTATCATACACCAGCCCGCCATTGTCGTGCGCTGAGGTATTATCATATCGCATATGGTGTTTGACCAGCGAATGTTCATTTCGTTGTAGTTTGTAGGCGTATGGTAATAGTCGGTAAATATTTTCGTAAACGCTGCGGGGTCTGCCTTTGCGCCTTCAAAAAAGTACGCAAACCCAAAGCCGCCGTTTATGAAAAAGAATATCACAGCAAGAACGGACGCACTCTTTTTGCCGGTTATCCTGTAGGCGGTGATGTAAAAGCCGCCTACAAGCAAAAGTGATATTATATAGCTCGGTATAAGGACAGCCCATCTGAGCGGCGTTCCGAACAGGTAAAGGCTTGATGAGAGCATATCGATAAAGAACGGGTAATTAAGCCGTTCGCCCGAAAGGAACGCGTAATCGGGCGGGAATTTTCCCTGCTCCGCAATGCTTGTCACAAACCCGAGGTGCATCTGAAGGTCGCCGTAGGTGCACTGGCCGCTTGCAGCTCCTCCGCCCTCGTACGGCGTTAATATGTGATTTGTCATAAGCACCCAAATGATAAGCGATACGGGAAGTATAAGGCAGATAAATATTTTCATATCCATTGTTTCTTCGCCGCATTTTGTGACGGAAAATAATTTTTCGCGTCTGCGAAGCTTTATTGCCGCATACGGAACGGCGGCAATGACGATAAGCGCGATATGCGCCGCATACGAAAACCCGAATATAAGCGCAAACGGCACAAGCCCCGCCATCATTATAAGGCTTCCGAATATGCCGCCCATCCAGGCTCTTGTAAATATATCCTTTTCCTTGAAAAGCTCGTTTGCATATAAAAAGCCGATAAAAAGGAAATATAAATATATGAGCACGCCGAGCATAAAAAAATCCTCCTTTAATGCTATATGAACAGGCAGCCGTGCGTTTTGCGGCTGCCTGCCAATGTTTTCGGTTATGTGTTATTCGCCGAGCGCCGCTTTAATATCGGCCTCCATTTTTGATTTGTCGTCCACCTTAAATTCAAACGCCGAAATGTCGTTTGACGTGTTAAGCATTATAAGCACGGGCGTCTGTCCCTCAACGGGGAAGTTTTCCTTTGCTTCGGTATCAACGTCAATATCCCTTAAATCGAATTTCACTCTGTCGCCGTAGCTTTCCTGCAGTTCCGTTACAGCCTGCATTGCTTTGTCGTAATTGCTGTCGCTTGTCGAATAGAAGAACATAAACGTTGGAGTAACCTGCTCCCGAGAGCTTTGTTCGGACGCTTCGCCGCCGCCGTTTTCCGATGCTGCCGCGCTGTCGCCGGCATTTTCGCCCGACGGCGCATTGCTGTTTTCACTGCCGCCGTTTTCGGGCGCGCTTGTGTTTTCGGTATTTTCCGCGCCGCTCTCGGCCGTCGCTTCGGCCGTTGACACCGGATTGCCGTTTCCGTCAACGAGCGCGGAACCGCCGCCGTCCTTGCCGCAGGAGGCAAGCGAAAGCGCAAGCGCGGCGATTGACGCAAATATAATTATTTTCTTTATCATGATATATCTTCCTCTCAAAAAATATTATTTTAAATTATCAAGCTCCGACTTTAACGTATTGAGCGCGCGCTCCGCAATTTTTGAGTAGCGCTCCGATTTCTTTTTTATGCGCACGTCAAGCCCTTCTATTATTCCGAAGTTGGCGTTCATCGGCTGGAAATTTTCGTTCGGAGTGCAGATGTACAGCGGCAGCGCGCCTATGCACGTTTTTGCGTCGGGCTCGAGCATTTCAAGGCCTTTTATGGCGCGCGCCGCATTAAACCCGGCAAGTATGCCGCTTGACGCGCTCTCAACGTAGCCCTCAACGCCCGTTATCTGACCGGCAAAAAACACCTTGGGATGCTTTTTTAACCTGTAGTATTTATCGAGCAGCGCGGGGGAGTTTATGTAGGTGTTACGGTGCATAACGCCGTAACGCACAAATTCCGCGTTTTCAAGACCCGGTATCATTGAAAATACGCGCTTTTGCTCGCCCCATTTAAGGTTTGTCTGAAAGCCGACGAGATTATAGAGCGTCCCGTCCGAATTATCCTGACGAAGCTGCACAACGGCGTATGCGTCGTCCTTTCCCGTTGCGGGATTTATAAGCCCGACGGGCTTGAGCGGTCCGAACGTCAGCGTTTGCGGACCGCGCTTTGCCATGACCTCAACGGGCATACAGCCCTCAAAAACGTTTTGCCTGTCAAATTCGTGAAGCGGAGCCGTTTCGGCGCTTATAAGGGCTTCGTAAAATGCGGTGTATTCGTCCTTTGTCATCGGGCAGTTTATATAATCCGCCGTGCCGTGTCCGTAGCGCGCGGCTTTAAAGACCTTTGATTTATCGATGCTTTCCTCCGTTACGATGGGAGCGGCCGCATCGTAAAAATACAGCCCGCCGCTTCCTGTAAGCTCGGCTATGCTTTTTGAAAGCGCGTCCGATGTAAGCGGGCCTGTTGCGATTATTGTACAGCTGTCGGGGTCTATCGATGTGACCTCCTCGTTTATAACGGTTATAAGCGGGTTTGAGCGTATTTTTTCCGTAATAAAATCGGAAAATTTATCGCGGTCTACGGCAAGCGCGCCGCCGGCCGGTACGCGGCAAACGTCCGCTGCCCGCATCATAAGCGAGTCGAAAAGCCGCATTTCCGCCTTTAAAAGCCCGCAGGCGTTTTCAACGCGTTCGGCCTTCAGAGAGTTTGAGCAAACAAGCTCCGCAAAGCCGTTTCTTGAATGGGCGGGCGAAAATTTTTTCGGCTTCATTTCAAAAAGCTTTACCGGTATCCCGGCTTTTGCAAGCTGCCATGCGGCTTCGCATCCCGCAAGCCCCGCGCCTATAACATTAACGGGTAAGACCATCTGTTATAATTTCCTTTCGTAATTGCAGTTTTCATTCCAGCAGAATATCTTTTTGGAGCGGCCGTTTTTCCTGAGCAAAAGACCGCCGCACTTGGGGCACTTTTCGTCCTTTACGGGAGCGTCCCACGCCATAAAGTCGCATTTCGGAGAATGTTCACAGCCGTAATACGTTTTGCCGCGCCTTGATTTTTTGACAAGTATCTCCCCGCCGCACTTGGGGCACATCACGCCCGTTCCCGTGCGTATCGCCTTTGTGTTTTTACATTCGGGATACCCGGGGCATGCGAGGAATTTTCCGAATTTTGAAAGCTTGTAAACCATTTTGCGTCCGCATTTTTCGCATATTACGTCCGATTCCTCGTCTTTTATCTTTATCTTTTCTATGCGCTTTGACGCTTCCTCGAGATTTTTTTCAAACGGCGGGTAAAATTCGTTCAGCACGCTTACCCATTCGGTTTTGCCTTCCTCAATATCGTCAAGCTCGCCTTCCATTTCGGCAGTGAAATCAACGTCGACTATGTCCTTGAAATTATTTTTCATAATATCGGTCGTGACCATGCCGAGCTCCGTCGGGATAAGCTGCTTTTTGTTTCTCACAACATATCCGCGCGAAACGATAGTCGAAATTGTCGGCGCATACGTCGACGGCCTGCCTATTCCGTTTTCCTCAAGCTCCTTTATGAGCGTCGCGTCGCTGTAGCGTGCCGGCGGCTGCGTAAAGTGCTGTGCGGAGGAAATATCAACGAGCTCCGTTTTCTGATGCTCCTCAAGCTTCGGGAGCATTTTGTCCTTTTCCTCCTTCGTGTCGCTGCCTTCTATATAAACTGCCATATATCCCTTAAAGCGCAGCCGTCTGCCTGCCGCCTTAAAAGTATGGCTGCCCGCGTCTATAACGGCGTTTACCGTATCATATACGGCGCTTTCCATCTGCGACGCGGCAAAGCGCGCCCAAATAAGCTTGTAAAGCTTATACTGGTCATTTGTAAGCTTATCCTTAATGTCGTCCGGCTTTATTTTTATTGATGTGGGGCGTATGGCCTCGTGCGCGTCCTGAGCGTTTTTGCGCGTTTTGTAGCGGCGCTGATGAACGTATTCGCTGCCGTATGCGTCCTTTAAAAAATCAACCGCTTCCGCAAGGGCGTCGTCCGCGATACGAAGCGAATCGGTACGCATATAAGTTATAAGACCTATGCTGCCTATCCTGCCGCCGAGATTAACGCCTTCATACAGCGACTGCGCCGTCTGCATCGTTTTTGCCGCCTGAAAATTAAGCTTGCGCGACGCATCCTGCTGGAGCGTGCTCGTTGTAAACGGCGGCTGCGGATTCCGCTTTTGAAGCGATTCCTTTACGGAGCTTACGATAAACCGGTTGTTTTTTGCGTCGGCAAGTATTGCCGCCGCTTCGTCGCCGTTTGACAGCTTCTTTTCTTTTCCGTTTTCGCCGAAATATTTTGCTTCGAACGTCTTTTTCGATTTCGGGTCGGAAAGCACCGCGCTTATTGTCCAGTATTCCTCCGGCGTGAAGTTTTCTATTTCCTCCTCACGGTCGCATATAAGGCGCGTGGCAACGGACTGGACGCGTCCGGCGCTCAGACCCTTCTTCACCTTTTCCCAAAGTATGGGGCTTATCTTGTAGCCGACTATCCTGTCAAGGACGCGGCGCGCCTGCTGGGCGTTCACAAGGTCCATATCTATCGGGCGCGGCTCTTTTATCGCCGCCTTTACTGCCGTTTTTGTTATTTCGTTAAACGTTACGCGGCATTTTGACGCAGGGTCTATATTAAGCGCGCGCGCAAGATGCCAGCTTATCGCTTCGCCTTCGCGGTCCGGGTCGGTTGCAAGATACACCGCGGACGACTTCGAAGCTTCTTTTTTAAGCTGTGACAAAAGCGGACCCTTGCCGCGTATCGTTATATATCTCGGCGTAAAGTCATGCTCCACGTCAACCGCGAGCTGGCTTTTGGGCAAGTCTATTATATGACCCATAGACGCCATAACGGTATAATCCTTGCCGAGATATTTCTGTATTGTTCCCGCCTTTGCGGGAGACTCAACTATTAAAAGCTTTTTTCCTGCCATTTTATCCTATCCCTCTTTAAAAAATTATTATTTGCTTAAAAGCCGGTTTATTGCTTTTATTTTTGTTTTCAGTAGTTTAACCCGTACCTTCCGTCGGGTGTTCTGACGATGATCCCCATCGTTTCCATCATTGTAAGAGCCGTCCCGAGCGATCCCGCATCGCCGCCGAGCATCGTTTCAAGCTCGTCGGGGAACAGTGAGCCCGTGCCTATGGTTTTTATTATCAGCCTTTGCAGCTCGTTTGACGCGCGCTCGTTAAGCTGTTTTATCGACGCGGCTATCGACGCCTCCATTGACGCATTCGGCGCGGCGGACGGTGCGCCAGTCTTGGGCTTTAACGTGCCGGACTTGGGCTTCGGCGCGGCAGTATGAACCGTTTCGCGCCGCCTTTGCGCGGATTTGCCCTTGACGGCTGACGGAGCGTAGCCGAATTCCGATAAAATATCATCGGCCGTCGTAACAAGCTTTGCTCCCGACTGAATAAGATAATTTGCCCCGTCCATAAGCTGGCCGTGTGCGTTTGCGGCGCCTATGTCGCGCGGCACGGCAAAAACGTCCCTGTTGTATTCGAGCGCGCAGTTTGCCGTTATAAGCGAACCGCTGTTGCGCGAGCCCTCCGCAACGAGCACGCCGCGCGAAAGCCCAGCGATTATGCGGTTTCTCTGCGGAAACGCGCCGCGGTGCAGCGGTGCGCCGGGCGGATATTCCGAGATTACAAGCCCGTTTTTCATTACGGCTTCGTAAAGCTGGCGGTTTGACGCGGGGTATACTTTGTCTATGCTGCAGCCGAGCACGCCTATCGTCCTTCCGCCGGCGTTTATTGCGGCTTTCATCGCAATGCTGTCTATGCCCATGGCAAGGCCGCTCACAATAACAACGTTGCGCCGCGCAAGGTCGGAGGCTATTTTTGCGGCGGCTTCGGCGCCGTAATCGGTGTTTGTGCGCGTTCCGACAATGCCTATCGCAAACATATCGTCCAAAAGCGGCATTTGCCCGCGCACGTATAAAACATACGGTATCGGATGTATGTTTTTTAAGCATGACGGATAATACCGGCTGCTGTAGGTCAGTATCCTTGCCCCGCAGGCGCAGATGCGGTTATACAGCTGCTCCGCCGCGTCAAAGCGCTTGTCGCGCAGACCCGCGGCAACATTTTCCTTTATGCCGGCGGCCTTGTAGCTTTTTGCCGCGTATATTTCCTCGATGCTGCCGTATATTTTAAGAAGCGCTGCCGTATTTTGCGGCGTTATTCCTTGCTTTGAAACAAGCCACAGCCATTTTATTGTACTTGACATAATGTTTTCTCCCGTTATTGTGAAAAGACGCTTTGCGTAACCGTATATATTTCACGATACTACAAAATCATAAAATTGTCAAGACCTATTTCTTACAATTTCATAAAGAAGTATACCTGCGGCAACGGAAACGTTAAGCGATTCGGCGCTGCCGAGTATCGGAATTTTAACGGGCGAGCAGTATTTCAGCACCTCGTGCGATATGCCGTCGGCTTCGTTTCCGACAACTATAACGCACGGCTTTTTGTAATCCGCCTCTCTGTAATCGACGGTGTTTTCGGAAAGCGCGCCGCCTATTACGGAAAATCCGAGGCCGGCGAATTTTTCGAATACGGCGTATTCCGCGTTTCTTATTATGTTCTCCGAAAAAAACGAACCCATGCTCGAGCGCACCGTTTTCGGGTTATAGGGGTCAACGCAGCCGCGCGACAGCAGCACCGTATCGAGCCCCGCGGCGTCGGCCGTGCGGATTATTGTTCCGAGGTTTCCCGGGTCCTTTATGTTGTCGCAGTATATATAATCCTTTGACGTATCGGGCTCAAACGGCGGCGTGTCCTTCATCTTTATAACGGCAAGTATGCCCTGGGGCGCTTCCGTATCGCAGAGCTTTTCAAAAAGCCTGTCGCTCATTTTAAGGATATGCGCGCCGTTGGGATATTCAAAGCCGTGCGATGAAAAAAACGTTTCGCTGACGGCTATCCTGTCAATATCGGCTCCCGCCTTTATCGCGTCGTGCACCGATTTTATGCCTTCAACCGCAAATTCGCGCCGCTTCAGACGGTCCTTTTTCCGCGAAAGCGATTGTATCGTTTTGTATCTCGGGTTTGAGGGGGAGGTTATCTCTATCATGCTGTATCTTTTCTCCAATCTTTTTTAGTCGGTTTCTTCATATTATATATGTCTTTTGCAAAATAATCAATAGTATTCACGTATTTTTTTAAAAAACATAATATAGCATAGGAAAAAACAAAAACAGGAAAGAACAAAAATAAGTTTTAAAATAAGTTTAAGGAAGGGAAAGCTATGAGCAGTATTATATTTGCGCTGTCGCTGACGCTTATGGCGGGAGCGTCCACGGGCATAGGCGGCGTAATGTCGCTTTTTGCGAAAAAGACAAACACGCGCTTCCTTGCGGCGTCTCTCGGTTTCAGCGCGGGAGTTATGATATACGTTTCGATGGTTGAAATATTTATGAAATCGCGCGACTACCTCACCGCCTGTGCGGGAGCGCGCACGGGCTGCGTTATTGCGGCATTATCGTTTTTTGCGGGCATGATTTTCATAGGCGTTATAGATTTTCTCGTGCCGTCCGCCGAAGGAGACATAGGAAATCTGAGAGCCGGGGAAAAACGTGAAATGCGCCTAAGCCGTATGGGCATTATGACGGCGCTTGCCATAGGGATACATAATTTCCCGGAAGGGCTTGCAACGTTCACGTCGGCGCTCAAGGAGCCGCAGCTCGGCGTTGCGATAGCCGCGGCAATAGCGATACATAATATCCCCGAGGGCATAGCAACGGCCGTGCCGATATATTTTTCCACAGGCAGCAAGAAAAAGGCGTTTTGGGTATCGCTGCTTTCCGGTATGGCGGAGCCCGTGGGGGCCGTTATGGGATATATGCTTTTAAGAAACTTTTTTAATGATTTTACTTTCGGGATACTTTTCGGGGCCGTTGCCGGGATAATGGTGTTTATATCGGTTGAGGAGCTCCTGCCCACGGCGCGCGAATACGAAAAAAGCAAGGCCACAATAATAGGTTTTTCCGCGGGCATGGCGGTTATAGCCGCAAGCCTTCTGCTTTTTATGTAGAAAGCAAAAAACGCCCGTTAAGGCGCTTTTTTAAATATTATTAAAAGAGAGAGATGTTAAAGATTTTCTTTAACAACGCTATTGTAACACCAAAACGCTGTTTCGTAAATATAATTATTTCGCATATGTATGATAAATTTTCACAAGATTTATCCAAATAAAGCACACCAAACCCACATATTTGTATTTTGCCGAAAACAAAACGCGCAAAAACTCACAAAGACACGTTTTAAGGGTTGTATTTTTGAAAATAACATGGTAAAATAAATAATACATTCGGACTGTGTCCGAAAAAATCATAAGCAATGACTTGATTTTTATTTGATTAAGGTAGTGACATATATGTGGCATTTTGTAAAGCATTTTGTGACTGTTACAAGGCACAGGCATACGGTGATACGCCACTGTGCAAAGGCGGGGATCCTTTGGCAGGGGCTGTTCCACGACCTGTCGAAATATTCGCCGTCGGAGTTTATTCCGGGTGCGCGGTATTATCTCGGCGACAGGAGCCCGACGGAGGCCGAGCGCCGCGCAAACGGTTATTCGGCGGCGTGGATGCACCATAAGGGGCGAAACAAGCATCATTTTGAATACTGGTCGGATTACAGCCTGAAAACGCGGCGGATAGAGTCGGTGGAAATGCCGTTAAAATACGTTAAGGAAATGTTCTGCGACAGAGTGGCGGCCGGCAAAACGTATCTCGGGAAAAACTACACAAACGACAACCCGATAAATTATTTTCTCGGCGGCCAGGCAAAGAACATAATGCACCCGAAAACGGCGGAGCTTTTACAGGAATGGCTGCTGATGCTTCAGCGCGAGGGCGAGGAAAAGACGTTTGCCCACATACGCAGCCTGAAGCAGAGCGATATATGATTTATGTATTATTGGAACATAGGGCAGGATAATAAAATCAGGATAATGGAATTATGAAACGGTTTTTCAGGTTAATTTACTCGAATAAATTTTTTGCGCTTATAATGCTTGCCGTTCAGATATTTGTGCTTGCGGTAGGCTATATGTGGCTTAACGAATATTATTTTTACATTCATTCGGCAACGGTAATAGTAAGCCTTGCAATATCGGTTCACGAGGTGAACAAAGCGTCGGAGCCGGCGTTTAAGATTGCATGGATAATGCTTATAGCGTTTATACCCGTTTTCGGCGCGCTGCTTTATCTTTATCTGCATCTGAGCCCCGTTTCGGCAGAAATGCAGAAGGCGTATGCGGCGCAGCAGAAAATAACCTCCTCCATAATGGAGCAGGACGATAAGGTTTTTAAAGAGCTGACGGAGCGCCACCTTCAGGCGCCGGGGCTTGCGAGGTATCTGCGCAAAAGCAGCGGTTCGCCGGTGTATAAAAATACGCGTGTGACGTATTACGAAATAGGCGAGGAAGCGCTTGAGGCGATGAAGGAGGATTTGCGGAGCGCGGAAAGCTTTATATTTCTTGAATTTTTCATAATAAACAGCAGCGGCACAATATGGCATGAGATACTTGAAATATTAAAGCAAAAGGCAAAAAGCGGCGTTGAGGTACGCTTGTCGTACGACGGCATGGGCTGTATGGGCATACTTCCGCGCCGCTATCCCGAAATGCTCGGGGAGTACGGCATAAAATGCAAGGTGTTTGCGCCGATAATGCCGCTTTTGTCAACGTATCAGAATAACCGCGACCACAGAAAGATATGCGTAATAGACGGTAAAATCGCCTACAGCGGCGGTATAAACCTTGCCGACGAATACGCAAACAGGATAGTCCGCTTCGGGCACTGGAAGGATAACGCGGTGCGCCTTGAGGGCAGCGCCGTTGCGGGGCTGACGGCGCTTTTCCTTGAAATATGGAACTGCGACGAGCCTGCCGAAAGCGACGATTATCAGTTTTATATAGATGCGTCGGAGGGCGCGGCATACCGCAGCGCCGAGGGCTTTGTGATACCGTTCGGCGACTGCCCGCTCGACAGCACCGCCGTCGGCAAGCGTGTTTATCTCGATAATCTGAACAACGCAAAGCATTACGTGCATATAATGACGCCGTACCTTGTGCTTGACAGCGAGATGTACGAAACAATGCGCTATGCGGCGCAGCGCGGCGTTGAGGTAATGCTTATTTTGCCGCATATCCCGGACAAGCCGTATGCGTTCTGGCTTGCGCGGACGTATTACCGCGAGCTGCTTGAGGCCGGCATACGCATATTTGAATATACGCCCGGCTTTGTACATTCGAAAATATCGATCGCAGACGGCGAGCGCGCCGTTGTGGGAACGATAAACCACGATTACAGAAGCTTGTATCTTCATTACGAATGTGCCGTATATATGCTGGACGTTCCCGAAATAACAAAAATGGAAATAGATTTTACGGACACGCTTAAAAAGTGCGAGGAAATAACGCTTGAAAAGTGCCGGAGCTTTCCGCTTTGGCAAAAAGCGTTCGGAAGGGTGGAAAGGATAATCGCGCCGCTTATTTAGCCTGTCCGCCGTCATAGACCCGGCATTTGCTTAATATATAATATAAACGGCGGTTCCCGGCGCGTGAGATAAAGCTCCGCGTGACGGAAACCGGACGGATATATAATATATCAAGCAGGGGGCGGCGAAGCATGAAAAAAAATCGAACGGGAAATCGAACAGGAAGCCGAATAGTATCCGCCGCGGCGGCGGTATGCGCCGCGTTCACGGCGGTCATCGTCTTTGCGGGCGAGGCAAACGACGCAAAAATCGCCGCGTTTTTAAAGGGCTACGGCTGGGAAATAACAGGAGGCTGCATAGAAACCGCCGACGTCATAATCCCGGAGCCGTTTGATCTCGTATACGAAAATTACAACGAGCTGCAAAAGCAGGCCGGGCTTGACCTTGAACCGTATATGGGCAAATGCGGCGTCCGCTGCACGTATGAGGTTGCAAATTATCCGTATGAAACGGGCGAGCAGGTGCGGGCAAACGTTATCGTCATAGACGGCGAATGTGTCGGCGGCGATATATGCACCGTTTCACTTGACGGGTTTATACATTCGCTTAAATATTGAATTTTGAAATTTTTATCAAAACAATTGATTTTTTGCTTTATTTGATGTATAATAAATGAGAACGCCTTAAAAAAAGGCGATATGCACGTAGGAGGATATTAAAAAGCATGAAGGCAGCCCGATATATTCCCGTTCTCACAACGGCGGCAATGATGGTTTTGATATTTATGCTGTCGTCGCAGACGAGCGAAAGCTCCGCAAGCCTGAGCACGGGAGTAACGCAGCGCATAGTCGATCTTGTCGCGTCCGTTGCAAATATACCGAGCTCCGAAAAACCGTCAATGGTGCTTGCGCTTCACCATATAGTGCGCAAGGCGGCGCATTTTACGCTGTATGCCCTGCTGGGTCTGAGCGCAAACGCGATGTTTACGTCGCTGTGCCCGAAATCGGGACGGTTAAAGCGAGTGCTGTATACGGCGGTGTTCTGCTGCCTGTCCGCCGCGTTGGACGAGCTGCATCAGAAATTCGTAAGCGGCAGGGGCCCGCAGGTAACGGATGTTATGATAGACACGGCGGGCGCGCTTTGCGGCTGCGCGGTGTTTGCCGTGCTGACCGCCGCGGCAAAGCGGACAGTGCGCCGGCGCGCGCAAAAACGTAAAAGGGGGAATTAACGTGATAGATTTTCATTCGCATATAATACCGGGGATAGACGACGGCTCGGAAAGCGTTGAAATGTCGCTTGAAATGCTGCGGCTCAGCGCACAGCACGGCGTAACCGACGTCCTTGCAACGCCACACTGCTATCCGCGCTATCCCGAAAGCATAGACCACCTTATCGAACGGCGCGCACGCGGCATGGACAAGCTGTCGCAGGCCGTTGCCGAATCGGATATGAGTTTGCCGAAGCTCCATCTCGGCTGCGAGGTGAATATGTATACCGATATAGCGGAATTTGACAATATATCAAAGCTTTGCATAGAAAATACCGATTACATAATGATAGAAATGCCGTATGACCCGTGGAAGGAATGGATGATAGACGCCGTCTATAAGCTGACGGTGAGGGGGCTGAAGCCGGTTATGGCGCATATAGACAGGTTTTTGATGCAGGATAAAGCCATGCTTTCGTCGCTTTACGAGCTTGACGTCATATACCAGGTGAACGCGGAGCTTTTTACGGAGCGCCGCATGGCAAAATTTGCGGACAAGCTCCTTTCGGAGGGACACGCCCACGTTTTGGGCACCGATATGCACAATCTGTCCGCACGCCGCCCCAATATGGGCGATGCGTATGAAATTATCCTGAAGCGCTACGGCGAGGAATGTGTGGAATTTTTTACAAAAAACGCGTCAAGGCTGCTTAACAACGAGCCCGTTGCTTCGCTTTATTTTGAATTGCCGGAGAAAACGTCGTTTTTCGGAAGGTTCAGAAAAAATAAATAAAAAGAAATGTAAAATAAATTTATATAACTATTGACATTAAGTTGTTTTTAGTATATAATTAGAGTAATTAGGAACACGGTTATCAATAAACAAAGGAGTTGAATTTTATGAAGAAAAAATTAGCCGCTCTTATATCTGCGGCGGCAGTGGCAATGTCGGCAGTTCCTATGCTTACGCCCGCATATGCGGTTGAGCAGAACTTTTACGATGTTCTTATGGGCTATGCCGATAAGCTCATAGATGACAGTTCGCCGTTTGAAATAGACGACGCAACAAAGGTTATCACAAACAAGGAGCCCGTGGAAGTTACGGTTGACATGAAGGCAAGAAAAAGCGGCGCAAGCGATTGGAAGGATAAGGTTGAGAACAACACCTATTCCGCAGGCACAAGATTAAGCTCCGTTATGAAGTTTGATTATCGGGCAACGCTTGATATGTCAAAGGTTCTTGAGCAGTACAACACGGTAACAAATCTTGCCGGATGGGCAATAGAGCTTGCGGCAATGGATTACGAAAAGGAGCTTACAGAGGCAGGCACTCTTGATGCGGACGCTATAGCCGCGGAGGTTGAAGCGTATAAAGCCGCGCGCAAGGCCGAGCTTGAAGCAAGCTACGTTAAAGATGCAAAATTTGTTATCACGGTAGAAAATCCCGACGGACTGAGCTTCCCCGAAGGCATTGAGGAAGATACGGACATGACCGGCTTCACGGCGCGTCTCGGCGACAACGGCGAGGAGATAACGCCGAATGACGAAGGCAAGCTTATAATTGCCGGCGACGAAGAAGACGCCGAAAGAGGCAATCTTATCTACATAGAAGCAGAGCCCAGAGAGGGCGGCAGCAGCGAGCTTACAATAACGATAGGCACCGAAGGCGAAGTTTCGAACAAGGCTCTTGCCGAGGCGCTTAAGTATGACATCATCCTTGAATATGATGATATAGAAGCAACCGGTCCTTCAGGCTACAGCAGCAACAGGGAGTATAAGCTTGTCGGTACGGTAACGGGCAACACGCCGATATACATCGATACTCAGAATGAAGAGGATCCCGACGGCGAGCCCGTCGCAACGCAGGTTGCGGATCTGTCATACGAAGGTATACAGGATACAAGCAGCTCGTCGCTTTATGACAATGCAGACGAAATATCGGAAACAATAAAGATAACAACAAACAGCAGACCCTCATCGCCCGGCGGCGGTGGCGGCGGAATAGTCGTTCCGAGACCTACGCCGACAGTAACGCCCACAACTCCTCCGGAGCTTAACAGAGAGGATCACTACGCATATATCGTAGGTTATCCCGACGGCTCGGTTCAGCCGAACGGTTCGATAACGAGAGCTGAGGTTGCAACAATATTCTTCAGACTTCTTACAGATGAATCGCGCGCGGAGGCTTGGTCAACAGAAAACAGCTTCAGCGATGTAAATTCGTCGGATTGGTACAATAACGCAATATCGACAATGGCAAACGCCGGTGTTGTAAACGGTTACGACGACGGAACGTTCAAGCCGAACGCACCGATAACACGTGCCGAATTTGCGGCAATAGCCGCAAGGTTTGACACATCGTCATACAGCGGCGCGGATAAGTTTACCGACATAGCGGGTCACTGGGCAGGCTCATACATCAATAAGGCTGCCGACCTCGGCTGGATAAACGGTTATGACGACGGAACGTTCAAGCCGGATCAGAACATCACGCGTGCCGAAGCTATGACGCTTGTAAACAACGTGCTTAACAGACACGTTCAGAGCAGAGATTATATGCTTGACGGTATGGCTGAATGGTTCGATAACACAGAGGATATGTGGTATTACACAGCTGTTCAGGAGGCTACAAACTCGCATACATATGAGAGACTTGAGGACGGCGTAAACGAGCAGTGGACGGAAATCACGGAAAACCGTGACTGGACGGCGCTCGAAAATGAAGCCGCAACGGCAAACAGCGGAAACTGATAACCGTAAAAATAAATCCGAAAAACAGACGCTCAATATTCGGGCGTCTGTTTTTTTGAGCGTTTTTGAGTGTATTTGAACGTTTTGGAAAAAATTTGTCTTGAAAAAAACGAACGGATATGTTACAATAATAAATATGACTGCAACGCGGGGAGGAAAAAATAAATGACTGTTGAAGAAATAATCGGTGTGATTGACGATGCGGTATGGGGGCCGTATATGCTTGTTTTGCTTGTGGGAACGGGCCTATTTCTTACGATTCGCCTTAAGTTTTTGCCTTGGCGCAATCTGCCGCACGCATTAAAATCGATATTTGAAAAGCACGAAAGCAAATCCGGCAGGGAAAACAAGGGCGATATATCGCCGTTTCAGTCGCTTATGACGGCGCTTGCCGCAACGATAGGAACAGGCAACATTGCAGGTGTCGCAACGGCGCTTGTAAGCGGCGGCGCGGGCGCGATAGTATGGATGTGGGTCAGCGCGCTGTTCGGGCTTTCGACAAAATATGCCGAAAGCGTGCTTGCCGTTAAATACCGCGAGGTGAACAGCGCGGGCGAAATGGTCGGCGGTCCGATGTACGCGCTGAAAAACGGGCTTAAAAATAAAACGCTCGGCATGATCCTTGCCGTGGCATTCTGCGTGTTTGCCGTTATGGCGTCGTTCGGCATAGGGAATATGACGCAGGCAAACTCTATATCAACGGCGCTCGATACGTCGTTTAACATACCGCTTTGGATAACGGGCATCGTTATGGTTGCCGTATGCTTTGCGGTGCTTCTCGGCGGGATAAAAAGCATCGGACGCGTATGCGGCGTTATTGTGCCGGTCATGGCGATATTTTACATAATCGCCGCCGTTGCCGTTATAATAATAAACGGCGCAAATCTTCCGGCAGGGCTTAGGGAAATATTCAGAATGGCGTTTTCCGTAAGAGCCGTTGCCGGCGGCGTCGGCGGAACTATAGTAAAAAGCATGATGGACGGTATGCGCTACGGCATAGCGCGCGGCGTGTTTTCAAACGAAGCCGGACTTGGTTCGGCGCCCATAGCCGCGGCCGCCGCAAAAACGGACAGAGCGTCGCGCCAGGGCTATATCAATATGACGGGAACGTTTTTTGATACGATAATCATATGCACGCTTACAGGCTTGTCAATCGCATCGTCGGGCGTACTCGGCACGGTCGGCGCGGACGGCAAGCTTGTTGACGGCATCGACCTTACAATGCTTGCCTTTGAACAAGCGCTCGGCCCCATAGGCAAATACGTAATATCGATAGGCATTATACTTTTTGCGTTCTCAACGATCCTCGGCTGGGAATATTACGGCGAACGCTCGCTTGAATTCCTTGTCCGCAAAAGACCGGTAATGTACGTGTACAGAGTGATTTTCTGCCTGATAACGTTTGTCGGAGCAACAACAAACCTGAGCATCGCATGGAGCTTTTCGGACATTGCAAACGGGCTTATGGCCGTGCCGAATCTGCTGTGCCTGCTGATACTCAATAAGGACATTGCAAAGGAATGTTTTGCATATCAGCGCGACGTGATAAAGAAGGACAAATAAAATTTAAGCAAATATAACCAAATATAATCGAAGGGAGCGGAGGCTTGTGCTGGCTGTTGAGCGCCGAAGCTGCATAGAGCAGCTTATAAACGAAAACGGGAGCGTGCTCGTGACCGACCTTGCGCGGCAGTTTGATGTAACCGCCGAAACAATAAGAAATGATTTATACAAGCTTGAAAAGCAGGGAGTGCTGATACGCACCTACGGCGGCGCAACGCTTGTTGAAAGCAATGCGACGGATATGACGATAACGGAGCGCGACACCGTAAGCTATGCGGAAAAGCAGCGCATAGGAAAGCGCGCGGCGCAGATGATACGCAGCGGCGAAACGGTCTTTCTCGACGCAAGCACGTCGGCATGGCATCTTGCAAGGAATATCAAGGATAAAAACGGAATAACGGTTATAACGAACGCGTCAAAAATAGTTTCGGAGCTTGCCGAATGCGAAGGGATACGCGTTATCTGCACCGGCGGCGAGCTGACGCCGCGAAATGTGTCGTATATCGGCAGGATAGCGGAAAAAACGATACGCGAAAATTATTTCGCAAACAAATGCTTTTTCTCATGCAAGGGCGTTTCGCTTGCTCACGGGCTGGCGGATAGCAGCGAAGGCGAAGCCGAAATCAAAAAAGCAATGATAAAAAACAGCGAATCGGTAATTTTCCTCTGCGATCATAATAAGCTCGGACGTCTCGGCGTGCCGCATATTGCGGGGCTTGACGCCGTAGACTGCTTTATAACGGACGTGAAGCTGAGCGAGGAATGGAATGAGGAGCTGGAAAGGTATGATGTGAGCTTAATAACCGTATAAAGTGGGTGTAAAAAAATCGCCCGGAGCGTTCGAGGGCAAAAAGCTTGATGTTACTTGCTTTTAACGTGCTCAAAAAATTAAAATATCACCTTAAATGAAGAAAATCCGCTATTTTGAGCGGATTTTCTGTGTTTATGCCCTTGAACTGCGAACAAAACGCACCACTCGGAGTGAACTTTTCAGCACTTTCGGCAAAAGCCGAAAGCCGACCTTCGGTCGTCCGTGCCATCTTGCACGGTGCCAACACGCCGTCGGGTGCGTTTTGTCCGTTCTGCATCTAAAATCGAGCAGCCCTATTCCTTGATGGGACAGCTCCCATTCCTTTTCAAGGAGGAAAACTTTTATCTAATTTTCGCCGTCTTCGTCCTCGTCGTATTCTATTTCAAGTTCGATTTTTGAGTGGCAGTTGGGACATATGATATAGCTGTCATTGTCTATCATGTCAAAATCGATCATAACGTCCTCGCCGCATTTAGGACATTGAAGCTCAAAAAGCTCGTCGTCTTCATCATCGCCGTCCTCGTCCTCCTCCTCGTCGCCGTCCATATATTCGGCGCCGTAGTCGAGCGAGTCAAAGCCGGGATCGTCCTGCTCAGATGAGGGCGGAGCGTCAATGCCGTTAATATCCTCATAGAGCTCGTCGATTTCCGACATTGCGGCAAGAAGCTCGTCATCCATTTCTTCAACACTGCTCTGTATATCGGAAATATCGTCCGACAGCCTGTTCGTTTCCGAAGCAAGGATGTCGATGATTTCAAGCAGCTGGCAAATAACCTTGCCCTCGTCGCTTTTTTCGGAAAGCTTTATGCCGTCCGCAACGCCTCTGATATAAGAAATTTTTTTAATAAGCTCCTGATTGTTCATGATGCCGAGCCTCCTTTTGTCTGAATTTAATTTTTATTATTTGTTT
>DVLU01000021.1 GCA_018715365.1 Candidatus Ornithomonoglobus intestinigallinarum
TGCCATTCCGAGACCGGTTACCTTCAGGCCCTCGCCGAACGCATCGGCAAGCGTAACGCCCTGACCGGTTATCATTGCCTGTGACAATTCCATTGCCCATTTCTCCTTTCCGTTATCTGCTTATACCGGAAGATTTCCATGCTTCTTTGCAGGCAGCGAATCGCGCTTTGACATAAGCATTTCAAGCGCAGCGATTATTCTCGGTCTTGTTGAGTCGGGTTCTATAACGTCGTCAACGTAGCCTCTCGCCGCCGCAACGTAAGGCGATGCAAATTTATTTCTGTATTCCTGTATTTTTTCGGCTCTTGTTGCTATGGGGTCGGCGCTGTTTGCAATATCCTTTTTAAATATGATATTTGCCGCACCGTCGGGACCCATTACGGCAATCTCCGCCGTGGGCCATGCCATAACTATATCGGCTCCGACATGCTTTGAGCTCATTGCTATATACGCGCCGCCGTAGGCCTTTCTCAATATAACGTTGATCTTGGGCACGGTAGCCTCGCTGTAAGCGTACAAAAGCTTTGCGCCGTGGCGGATTATGCCGCCCTGCTCCTGGTCAACGCCGGGGAAGTAGCCGGGGACGTCCGTAAGCGTTACGAGCGGTATATTAAAGCTGTCGCAGAAGCGTATAAATCTCGCAGCCTTATCCGACGAATTTATATCGAGCGAGCCTGCCATGAATTTGGGCTGGTTTGCGATTATGCCGACCGATATGCCGTTCATTTTCGCAAAGCCTACTATTATATTCTTTGCAAACTCGGCCTGAACCTCCATAAAGTCGCCGCCGTCAGCTATCTGCTCTATAACCTGCTTAACGTCATACGCCTTGCCGGAATCGTCGGGGACTATTGTTGTCAGGCTTTCCGACAGTCTGTTTATATCGTCCGCCGTTTCCGATACGGGTGTGCCCTCGAGATTGTTTGACGGGATAAACGAAAGCAGACGTCTTATCTGTGCTATGCACTCCTCGTCCGACTTTGCCGTAAAATGAGCGACGCCCGACTTTGAAGCGTGAACGGACGCGCCGCCCAGGTCCTCCGATGTTACGTCCTCGCCCGTTACCGATTTTATGACCTGCGGGCCCGTTATAAACATCTGCGATGTTTTTTCAACCATAAATATAAAGTCTGTTATTGCCGGCGAATAAACTGCTCCTCCGGCGCACGGACCCATTATCACGCTTATCTGCGGGATAACTCCCGAGTTTCTCGTGTTTCTGAAGAATATCTCGCCGAAGCCCGAAAGAGCGTCTATGCCCTCCTGGATTCTTGCGCCGCCCGAATCGTTCATGCCGATTATCGGCGCGCCCATCTTCGCCGCCATATCCATTACCTTGCATATTTTTTTCGCGTGCATCTCGCCCAGCGATCCGCCTATAACCGTGAAATCCTGTGCGTATACATACGTAAGGCGTCCGTCAACGGTGCCGTAGCCCGTAACAACGCCTTCGCCCGGCGCTTCAACACGGTCCATGCCGAATTCCGAGCAGCGATGCGTTACAAACGCGTCAAGCTCAACAAAGCTGCCTTCGTCAAGAAGCATATTTATTCTCTCTCGTGCCGTCAGCTTTTTGGAGTCATGCTGTTTTTTGATCTTCGCCTCGCCGCCGCCTTTTTCGATTTGGCTTCTGCGGTATTGCAGCTCAGTCAATTTATCAACTGTTCCCATGATTAAACCTCCGTATTTGTTTGTTCGATGTTTTTATACGTAAACATATAAAAATATTCCTATCTTATATTATAACGTATTTATGAACTTTTTTCAATCTTTTTTTAAACAATTGCAATCTTAAAAAGTTGTTATTTTTTTATCGGAATTTATGAAGATTACACAAAAACAATTTTTATTTTTTATCAAAGGGGCTCCGCCCCTTTGGAACCCCGCGTTTTTTCTTTTTTCGCGCCCGTCACTGTCTGCTCCGGGCTGGTAACGCACCTTGCGCGTTAAGGCTCTTCCGCAGACAGATAACGTGCGCTTTCTGAGCTGCTGTGGTGTAAGGCGGCTGTTGTCTGTTACGCGAAATGTTCGGTGCAGCAAGCGAAACGCATACCGTCTTCGTGAATATACTAAAAACATATTTACTTGTGCCGGGGCGCGTGGTATGCGTGAGCGCAGCAAGGCGATTTTTGAGCGGAACAGATAACAGTTGCCTTTTTTATCAAAAAGGCTCCGCCCCTTTGGAACCCCGGGACGGCGGCTTGCGAAAGTTTTTTATCCGCGGCACATATCACCCCTTCCTCGGAAAGGATGTTACGCTGCACATACATTCCTCGGAAGGGGAAATATGCGCCGACGTTTTGGAACCCCGCGGGAATGGTTTTTTAGGTTTTAAAAAATAAATATAACATAATAAAATATTTCCGGCATATACATAATAACAGAAGTCCGAACGAAAAGGAGGAAATTTAAGTTGGAGGAATACAATATTTACCGAGATATAGCGCAGCGCAATCACGGCGACGTATATATAGGCGTTGTCGGCCCCGTGCGCACGGGAAAATCGACCTTTATCAAAAAATTCATGGATCTGCTTGTTATACCGAACATGGATAACGTATATCAGGCAGAGCGCACGCGCGACGAGCTGCCGCAGTCGGCGGCCGGACGCACAATAATGACCACCGAGCCGAAGTTCATACCGAACGAAGCGGCGGAAATATCGATGGGCGACAACGCGCATCTTCGCGTCAGAATGATAGACTGCGTGGGCTACATAGTAGACAGCTCACTCGGCTATTTTGAAGAAAACGAGCCGCGCATGGTGAACACGCCGTGGTTCGACCACCCTATTCCGTTTAACGAAGCTGCCGAGCTCGGCACAAAAAAAGTCATAACGGAGCACTCAACGATAGGTCTTGTTGTCACAACCGACGGGACCGTCACGGACATAAACCGCGACGATTATATCCCCGCCGAAAACCGCGTCATAAACGAATTAAAGGCAATAAACAAGCCGTTTGCCGTGCTTTTGAATTCGGCGTCGCCGGAGAGCGAGGCTGCGCAGAGCCTAAGGGCAGAGCTTGAAGCGGCGCACGGCGTGCCCGTTATTGCGGTAAACTGCGCGGAGCTTGTTGAAAAGGACGTTTACAATATAATAGAAACGGTCCTTTTCGAATTCCCGCTTAAGGAAATCGATCTGCATATCCCAAACTGGCTCGAAAGCCTCGATATGCAGCATCCGTTAAAGAGCGGAGTATACAACGAGATAATAGACAAAATCGCCGACGTCTCAAAGGTACGCCAGGCGCGCAGCCTTTGCGGCGCTCTTTCCGAAAGCGAATACATAAGCCGTTCGGAAATAGAATATATGGATCTCGGCGAAGGGACGGTAAAAATAAACGTTGAAGTCCCCGCCGTGCTCTACTACAAAACTCTCGGCGAGCTGACCGGCTTTGAAATAAACGGCGAGGAGGAGCTTATGGAGCTTTTATGCTCGCTTGCCGAAATGAAAAAGGAATACGACAGGATCTCCTCGGCGCTACGCGACGTCCGCGAACGCGGCTACGGCGTTGTTTCGCCGTCAACAGACGAGCTGACGCTCGACGAACCGAAAATAGTCCGCCAGGGCGGCAGGTACGGCGTAAAGCTCAAGGCGTCCGCACCGTCGATACATATGATACGCGCCGATATAGAAACGGAGGTAAGCCCGATAGTCGGCACGGAAAAACAGTCGGAGGAGCTTGTCCATTATCTCCTTTCGGAATTTGAAACGAACCCGGCAAAAATATGGGAAAGCAATATATTCGGAAAATCACTTTACGAGCTTGTAAACGAGGGCCTGAACAATAAGCTTTCGCGTATGCCCGAGGAGGCGCGGAACAAAATCCGCGATACGCTCCAGAAAATAATAAACGAAGGCAGCGGCGGGCTTATATGTATTATTTTATAACTCAAAAACAGGGGGAACGGTATGCGGCGGCTGTTTATAATTCCCGCGGCGGCCGTCATGCTTGCAGCATGCGCCGCCGCAGCAACAACGGACATCGTTACGGAGGAATACACGACCGATTACTCCGAGGTCAGTATGCAGATACTTAATATAAATATCCCCGGTGCAAAGGAATTTTCGGAAAGCTTTAACGCGGCCCGTCTTGACGAAGCAGCGTCGGCCGCGGAAGGCTTTGACGCGGAGGCGCGCGGCGCAGCCGGCGCCGGTCAGAAAAGCTTGCTTACAACAACACAGGATATAAAATACAATAAAAACAATTTTATAAGCGCCGTTGAGGAGCAATATACCTATACCGGCGGGGCGCACGGCATGACAATGCGGAAATCGCGCAATATAGATACCTCCCTCCCGGCGGAGGTCACACTCGGCGACCTGTTTGCCGAGGAGGGCTATAAAGAAACGCTTATGCGCATGATGCGCGAGCTGCGCGAAAGCAAGCCCGACGTCTACGGCGAGCTTTGGGCCGAACCCGTTATAAAGCCGGAGCAGGATTTTTATATAACCGACACCGACCTTGTTATATATTACCAGCCTTATGAGCTTTCGTATTACGCGCGCGGCTTTGTTGAATTTCCTCTGCGCCTTTCCGAATTAAGGGGGTATCTGAAGGAGGATTACTACAGGTTGGCCGATTCCGCACAATAATATTTTCCGTTTATCCGGGGACGCGCAGCGGCGTCCCTTTGTTTTTAAAAAATTATTT
>DVLU01000022.1 GCA_018715365.1 Candidatus Ornithomonoglobus intestinigallinarum
TTGTTTTGTGATACTATTATTATACCATAAAAAGATGGTCGTTTCTATACCATGGAGTGACAAATTTAAAAATTTCATAAGAAAAATGGCTTAAAACCTATGGTTTTGCTATTTCGCTTATGGCTATTATATTAAGAGAGAGGATGTGAAAATGTTGGTACAGGGTATTGAACACGTTGCCATTGTTTCCTACGACACCGCCGCGCTCAAGGACTGGTATATTAAAATGTTCGGCGGACGCGTTGTTTACGACAACGGCAAGGGTACATACTTTTTGGCTTTCCAAAACGGCGATATGATAGAATTTGTCACCGCGCAGTCGGACAAGCCCTCCGACGTTGAAAAATCCGCAGGCATAAGGCATATCGCTCTTGCCGTGGATTCGCAGAGCTTTGACGAGATCGTTCCCAAACTTAAGGAGGACGAACGCGTTGAGGAGGTGCACGACGTTTCGGAAAACGCCAAGGGGCTTAAGACCTATTGGTTCAAGGATATTGAGGGCAATTTTATGCACCTCATATACAGACCCGAGCCTTTGGTTTAAGCTTTGATTTTTCCGCCGCTGCGGCGGGGAATATTGATTTTGTTAATTATTTAAAGGAGGAGATTTCCAATGGATATTTTAAAGAGTTTCAGCCTTGAGGGTAAAGTTGCTCTCGTAACGGGAGCTTCCTACGGCATAGGCTACGGCATCGCATCGGCATTTGCCGCCGCGGGCGCAAAGATCGTGTTTAACGACATCAAGCAGGAGCTTGTTGACAAGGGCATGGCTGCCTACAAAGCCGACGGCATAGACGCAAAGGGCTATGTATGCGACGTTACCGACGAAAACGCCGTAAACGAAATGGTAAAGAAGATCGAAGAAGAAGTGGGCGTTATAGACATACTCGTTAATAACGCAGGTATCATAAAGAGAATACCCATGTGCGAGATGACGGCCGAGCAGTTCAGACAGGTTATAGACATTGACCTTAACGGCCCGTTCATCGTATCGAAGGCCGTTATCCCCTCGATGATAAAGAAGGGTCACGGAAAAATCATAAACATCTGCTCGATGATGTCGGAGCTCGGACGCGAAACCGTTTCGGCATACGCTGCGGCAAAGGGCGGACTTAAGATGCTCACAAGAAACATCTGCGCCGAATACGGCGATAAGAACATACAGTGCAACGGCATAGGCCCGGGTTATATTGCAACACCGCAGACCGCTCCGTTAAGAGAAAAGCAGGCTGACGGTTCAAGACACCCGTTCGACCAGTTCATATGCAGCCGCACGCCGGCAGGCAGATGGCTTGACCCGAGCGAGCTCGGCGCTCCGGCTCTCTTCCTTGCTTCGGATGCTTCAAACGCCGTAAACGGTCACATCCTTTACGTAGACGGCGGTATCCTTGCTTATATCGGCAAGCAGCCCTCGTAAGGCGGACATTTGAAAGTTTGAATTTTAAATGGACCGTAAAAAACTCGGCATATAAAATGAATGCGTAGAGGGTGTCCAAAAAAATCGTTCAGAACGGACGAAAATCAGTTTACAGCGGCGGCCGCAGCCGACGCTGTAAACCTTGCCCGACAGGCGTATTGTCATACGTCGAGGGTGATTTTTGTTCGTAGTTCAAGGGCATAAACACAGAAAATCCGCTTAAAATGGCGGATTTTCTTCATTTAATGGGATATTTTAATTTTTTGAGCACATTAAAAGCAAGTAACATCAAGCTTTTTGCCCTTGAACGCTCTGGGCGATTTTTTTACACCCGATTTTTATATTTCTTTTATTTCCGCACCTGCTTTTGTTATACTTACACCGTAAAGCCTGCCTTTATAAACGAGCTTAAAGCGCATCGCGTTCCATTTTTCGGGCAAAAGCGGGCGGCATTCGATGCCGTTTTCCGTTTCGGTTATTCCGGCAAAGCCGTTTACCGCAACTATCCACGCGCCGCCCTCGCTTGCGGGATGCGTTCCGCCTATATAAATAAGCCCCGCCCATTCCTTGCCGCCTTTTACAAGATCGGCTTTTGCGGACTTCATAAACAGCGGATATGCCTTTTCGGCTTCGCCTATCCGGCACGCCAGGAGCGAATACATACACGCCGAAAGCGATGAGCCGTGCTCAGTTCTCGGCTCGTAATAGTCAAAATTGCGCTTTAATATATCCGCACCGTATTCATCGGCAAACATGCTGAGCATCGCCGCCGTGTCGGCCTGCTTTATGACCTGCGTTCCGGCCGCAACGCCGTAGGCTCCGCCCCAGTATTCCCGCGGGTCTATAAGGCGCGAGCGCACCTCGTCGACAGATACGTCCTCAAGCTTGAAATAGCCGTCGAACTGCTCTATTATCCCGTTTTCATCGGGCTCTCTTATAAACAGCTTCTCCGACGAATCGGAAAGCATTGCGCGCAAAGCTTCAATGCCGTACTTTTTGTCCAGCTCCGCCGCGCGATCGGGATAACGCCGTCCGGCAATATCGATAAGCTCAAGCGCCGTATCGAACACGAGCTTTGCCATTCTGTTTGTGTATATATTATTGTTCACGCGTTCATGATATTCATCGGGCCCGACAACGTCGTGTATCTCATAATACGGCTTATCGGCGTATTTAAGCAGCAGCGAGCGGTAAAAGCGCGCGCACTCCACAACCATACCGAGCGCGCCGCCGTTCAGAATATCATAGTCGCCCGTGCCGCGTATATACTTCATAAGCCCGTAAACTATCGCCGCCGAAACGTGATACTGCTTGTCCCTGAAATGCGTGCGCATCGGCCGGTTTGTGAATACGTCCGTTACGTTGTAATCGGAGCAGCCCTCATAGCCGCCCTCCTGGCTTTCCCATGCGTAGTACGCACCCTGCAGACCGTATTCCTCCGCCTTTTTAAGCGCCCCGCCAATCGTATCTATCCTGTATTGCAAAAGCGTTTTTGCAATTTCCGGTTCCGTGTGGATATAGTAATCTATCATGAACATTTCGGTATCCCAGAAAACGGCGCCCTTGTACACCTGCCCGGACAGCCCGCGCGCCGGTATCGAACGGCTGCGCATACCGCGCGGTGCAATACAGTTAAGATGATATATCGAATAATTCAGCGCATACATGGCTTCGTCGTCGCCGTCTATTTCGATTTCCGAAAGCGACCATATTTTGTCCCACGCACTTATATGCTCGTCCTTGAGCTCGCGGTACGTCACCTCCGACGTTGTGCACTCCTCCGTAAAATCATCGGCCGACGTTACGATATACGATGTTTTTTCTATCGCATATTCCGTTCCCGCAGCGGCTTTAAAGCGTATATGCGACAATACCGCCTTATCGGTTTTTTCCGTTTCCGTTTCCGCATCAAAAAGCACATAAAGCCTTTCCGCCGCCGTCACCGAAACAGCTTTTTCGCCCGTTATGCCCGTAACGCTTTTTATGCCGTTCTCATCGCCGATACGCATTTTCACAAAATGCGGTCCGTTTATGTCCCACACATCGCCGTCAATGCCTGTCACTATTTCCGCAGCGCAGTCAAAATCGGTTTTGACGCTGTAACGCATCCCGATAAAGCGGCGGCGGCTCATAGACGCAAAACGCTCGCAGCTTACCGTAACGCTGCCGCCGGGCGTCTGCCATGACGTTGTCCGCAGATGCAGGCCGCGCCTAAAATCAAGCGTCTGGCTGTGAGAGAGCGGCTCCGCTTCGGGAAGTGCATATTTTACTCCGTTTATTTTTATATATGTATAAAGCGGATTCGGCGCGTTTACCGATTCGCGCCATGCGTCCCCCACCCTGTCGTATATGCCCGCCATATTAACGGCGCACATCTGCTCCTTTGTGTATTCCTCAAGCGTTCCGCGTATGCCGAAATAACCGTTTCCCGTAAGAAACCTGTTGCCGTTCCACGCAATATTTTCTTTTTCAAATTTATTTTCAGCTGCAATAAAATCATACATTTCGTCCACCTCAATATTTACAAACCGAGCATTTCCATTGCTTTATAAAGACTGCCGAGCGATTCAACCGAAACGTCGGCGTTTTTGTCATGCTCCGCGGCTCCGACGGCTATCGATTTCATTCCGCCCCTTTTTGCCGCTTCAATGCCCGCCGCGGAATCCTCTATAACAACGCAGTCGGCCGGCGAGATGCCGAGCTTTTCTGCGGCTATAAGGAACACCTCGGGATCGGGCTTTGAGCGCGTTGTGTCAAGCCCGCAGCTTACGGCGTCGAACTTATCGGCAAGCTCCGTTTTTTCGAGTATGAGCGGCGTATTTTTGCTTGCCGAGCCGACCGCGGCTTTTATGCCTTTCGATTTTATGTAAGCTATAAATTCAAACACACCCGGCAGAACGTCGGCGCGCGAAAGGCCGCCCAGCGATTTAACGTACACATCGTTTTTCTTTTCCGCAAGCGCAAGCTTCTCCTCCTCCGTAAATTTCCTGTCCGTTTTCTCAAGCACAACCTCAAGCGATTCCATACGGCTCACTCCGCGCTGACGGATATTGTCCTCCTTTGTGAAGCCCGTTATCCCGAGCTCTGCGGCAAGCTTCTGCCACGCCTTGAAATGCAGCTCGTCCGTTGTTACGAGCACGCCGTCCAAATCAAATATCACTGCCTTTACCATAATTCTCCTCCTTCATTATGTTACATGACGCCTGTATTTTTAATTGTTAATATTTTATCATATGGCGTTTCGCCTGTCAATGTATAATCCGTCGCTTTTCCTTGTATTATTCTGCTTTATGATATAAATATTTTGTCCTTGCGGGCCGCACCGTTTATGCGGCCCCGAAAGCGCGTCCACAGACAGCTTCGGCGATTCACAAAAAGAAACCGCACGTCATATCTTATACCATGGAATGTGAATTGAACATTCCGTTCCGGGATTTCATTTTATGAAAGGAGTTTTTTGGAATGGACAGATACTGTGACAAAAAAAGCGAATGCCACAGCGGCTGCGGAACAGACTTCCGCGAGGCTGTGTGCATACATACGGATAAAATCTACGACAGCTGCAGGGATAAGGACTGTCTTGAAAACATCAGAGTATATCTGACGGCGTGCGGGCAGGAGGTTGTTGACCGTGCGATCAACGTAAAATGCACAAAAGCCGAAATTATATGGGTATTTTCCGATATTGAGCCGGTTCCGTTCAACCGCGGGTTCTATTCGGTGGATTTAAAATATTTCTTTAAGGTAACGCTTGCCGTATTCACCGGCGCGGCTCGCCCGGCAACCGTTGAGGGTCTTGCGACGTTTGATAAAAAAGTGATTCTTTTCGGCTCCGAGGGCAACGCAAAGATATTCGAATCGAAATATAAAAACGACGCCTTCGACTGCCAGCTCTGGAAAAAGACGAATATGCCCCATGCCGTTGTTGAGGTCGTTGACCCGATAACGCTCGGCGCAAAGCTTGTTGACGTAAAATCAAAGAACGGCTGCTGCTGCCGCTGCGACGATGATTTTGACATCGCAAGCGTGCCCGATTCCGTATGCCGCGTATTTGACGATTCGCTTATCGTAAGCGGAGAAGCAAAGCGCGTATTCGTTTCGATAGGGATATTCTCTATCATAAAGCTCGAAAGAAAGGTTCAGCTTATGATACCGTGCTATGATTTCTGCATACCGCAGAAGGAATGTGTCGGCGCAACCGCCCCTACCCGTTATAGACCATCAGTGAAAATCACCTTCAAAATAGGCCCTGGCTATAACATACGACGGCTCATAGAATGCACTGCAGTTATAATTATCGATCTTATCGCATATTGGGCTGTTGTAAACTCTTATCATGCCTTGGGCATAATCCTCGTCGCCGTCGCTCGTCTGCAGGATCAGCCTTGTATAGACCTTTCCCATTTGTGTCGGAGTCGGTATTATTTCCGCAAGCTCCCTGTCCACGTCAGTTATATCAAAATCGCCTTGTTCAAGCTTGTATTCCTTTATCCAGTCATCGACCACCTTCAAAGGGTTTTCACAGTGCAGCACATTGGCAACGCTCATCCTGTCATATAAATTATCGTATCCCATTGTATTCACAACATACCTGTTGCGCTGATGTAATTCCCGTGCGACGCGCTCGACCATATAGCACATAAAATACAAGTCATTCTCTGAAATATCCTCGTCAGGGAAGAATTTATTTTTCACAGCTCATAGCTCCTTTCAAATGTGATACAATGTTTCTCTCATATCCGCTCACCTCTTGATTGTATTATATACAAAAACATATCCATTGTCAAGCGGCTGACAATGGATATGTACTTATACTGAGCGCTTAACAGCGGCAGTGGGGGAGTGGTTATCTGGCTTTTAACACTCTTATTGCATCTGCTGCAGAATCGTAGAAGATAACTTTTCCGTTCCTGCATACATGGAAACAATCTACATAGTTACGATCTGGATAATCCGTTTTATCCAATATACCTATATCCTGTGTACTCTGAACGCCCCAATTTTTTACAACTCCGTTTAACTCACACGTAAACATATTTCCATCCACAACGTTCCAGAAATAATAAAGGTCGCCGTCGGTACTTAAGGCATGTACATTAAAATAGGGCAAGTTTCTTTCGCTGATCCTTTTCCATTGTCTTGAGTTGTAATCATACTTTTGTAAATACCCGTTGCTGCCGCTGGCGCTGCCATATATCCGATATTCATCATACTCGGTACTCGCATGAGGCTCCCAGTCGTTAAACGAGCTTACCGCTCCTGTATATTTAACCGGTTTGCCGATGTCGGTTATATCTATCCATATAGTATCGCTGCTTTCGCGGAATTTTTTGCCCGGCTGCTGCCAGTCGGTGATATTCTGGAAATACCCTCTCAAGAGCAGACGCTCATTTTCCTTGTCATAATAAAGTCTAACTAAATTGAAATCAAGATAATGCTCGATATGGTATTCCGTTTCTTCCTGTTCGGATTCAGGTTGCGGCGTAGCCAGCGGTTCTTCATGGTCAAATGTCCCGTCCTCGCGCATGGTCAGCTCATCCAGATAAAGCAACTCGCTTACTCTTTCTCTATTCATATCAATTTTATAAACGATATCATCGCCCGTGTCATAGTAATAAATATTATCACTATTGTCATAGGTCATGTAAGAAGTATAATTGGTTCTATAAATACCCATGTTCGCATTTTTGATTGTATCCATTACATACGGTCTCTCAGGCTCGGGCGATGGCGTAGGCTCCGGCGTTGCCGTTGGCTTTGCGGTGGGACGAGGAGTCGGCTTTTGTGTGGGTATCAGCGGCTCCTCAGCCACAGGTCTTACGGTAGGTCTTGGACGAGCAGTGGGTCTTTCCGTAGGAATAAGCGGCTCTTCGGCTATAGGCCTGACAGTAGGCAACGTTGTTGGTCTCCTTGTCGGAGTTGGCATCGGACTTGCTGTAGGATTTGGAGTGTTGTAATCGAACAGCTTATTGTCGTTTCCGTATTGGAATGCTCTCCACATTATGGCGGCGGCTTCGGCTCTTGTTATAGAGCTCTGTCCTCTGAAGGTGCCGTCCTCATAGCCGGAAATAAGTCCCCGCTGTATGGCAACAACCACGTATTTTTTAGCATCACTTGATACCGAATTACTGTCCGTTATTAATGTTTGGAGCGTGGAATCATCAACGCCGTCGACCGAATAGCCCTTCAATTTAACCATCGCCACGGTTATATCTTCTCTCAGGGCCAGCTGATTTGGACGATAGGTCGAGCCTTCAACCATGATCGTGGTATATCCGCTCAGATAATACTGTGCGCGTTTGACATAAGGTGCAAACCAGTCATCGGCAGAAACATCTTCGAATATAGTAGCGGTATCAGACATATTGATATTCATGCCCGCCGCAACAGTCATGATCTTTGCAAATTCAGCACGTGTTATTTTTTTGTCGGGATAAAAATTCCCGTCGGGATAACCGGCCAGTATCCCATTCTCAGCCATTTCCTCTATGTAGGTAACAGCCCAGTGGTGCTCCGGTACGTCCGCGAATCTCTGCTGATATGCCGCTTCCGCGTGCAAGGGTCCCCCTACGGTATCCGTATAAGCCATTCTGGCCGCCGCCAGCGTCATTATCGCGGCAAGAGCCAGGCTTGTCAGCTTTGTTCTCATAGAACCATCTCCTTTTTTGAATTTGATTTTTGTATTTTAATAGTATCATACGGCATGGACATATACTGTCCCTGTCGAGCCTAAATTAAAAAATTTTGAGAAAATCAGACAATCTCTCACTTATATTATATCTCATTCCAATACATAATGCAATATATAATTATTACAATTTGTGTTCTTATATTTTGGCACAAGTGCACTGTATAATATATTCAGAAAGGTGAGATAAGTTTGAAAAAAGATAAGCGGCGCATCTCACCACCCGCCGTGACTTGAAGTCTTACGCTTCCGCGTTGCGGAAGTTGCCAAAGGCAAGTTTTGCAAAGCAAAACCGTAGGAGTACGTCGGCGTCACGTTGGGCGGCAATCTGCGCTCATCGCCAAGAAGGGCGGACAGCCAAAGGCTGGCTTTTGCGAAGCAAAAGTGATGAAAAGCTTCTCTTTTCTCAAACGGTTTTTGTGAAAGGAGTTAATGGTCATAAGAATGGACAAAAAATTTATTGTAACGCCGAAAACGGAGCGTTCCGTTACGGTGACCGTAAGAATCGAAATGGAAACGTATCAGGAATTGGAGGAGCTCGTCATAAAAAGCGGGCGCTCCCGCAATGAGCTTATCAACAAGGCTCTGCGGTTCGCCCTTGACAATCTTGAATTTGTGGAGTAGGGATTTGGCTGACACGTAAAAAATACAGGACTGCTCGTCTTTAGATGCATATCGCCGCATAGCTATGGCGATGCCCTAAAGCGGCAGCCCCTATATCCCCATATTGATAACGATCTCGCGTTCGCCGGTTTCTGTGTCGGGCTTGCCGACGATGATAGAGTCGATGAACTCCTGCACGATGGGGACGGTGAGACGGTCTATGTGGGTATATTTTTTTAGTATCTCCTCCTTATCCTCCTGTCTGAGCATCGCCTTTTTTATTTCATCGATCTCTTCGTCTATCACTTTGATGCGGCTCTCGTTTTCCTCACGCTCCCGCAGGTAATCCGCCTGCATGTCCTCATATATCGAACGCTCGACTATATTTTCCGTATATGCCTTCAGCAGACGCTTGAGTGACGTTCGCCCGTCCGAGATGCTTTTTTCTATCTCGCCTTTTCTCCGCATGCAGTCCGACAGCCGCTCCTCAAGACGGTTCACGATCACCACATTTCTGCTCAGCTCCTCGCCGCTTATGTACTTAGAGACAGTCTCGTTTATCTTATCCAGAACAAGCCCTTCGAGCACATCGAGACGGATGCGTTTATTATTGCTGCATTCACCTGTCGACGATGCTCTGTAGCAGCGGAAATATTCTATGCCGCCCGACTTGCATTTATACAGCTTCGAGCCGCACGCTCCGCAGAACACCATGCTTGAAAGAGGGTGCTTCGTGCCGTTTGCGCCGCTTCCGGGTCTGCGGCGCGATCTCTTTATTTCCTGGACCTTATCCCAAAGCTCGTCGTCGATTATCGCGTCGTGCATATGCTCGACCTTGATACGGCTCTCCTTCGGCAGGTTGCGCTTTTTCTTTGTACGGAAATTCACGACGGTGCTTTTATGGTTGACTATCGTACCGCGGTAGACCTCGTTCGTTATAAAGGTGCGCACCATGTCGCGCGTCCACTTGCCTATCTTCATATGCCTGTCGTACATCCCGTCGACGCGGTAGCCCTGCCGCTTTTTATATTCGGACGGGATCAAATACCCGCTGTCATTCAGACGCTTTGCGATCTCCATGTATGTATGGCCGGCGGCGGTCATCTCAAATATCATGCGAACGACCTTCGCGGCTTCCTCATCGATTATAAGGTGGTTCTTGTCATTCGGGTCCTTTTTGTAGCCGTAGGGCGGCATCGAGCCGAAAAACTGCCCCTGCTTTGATTTTTCCTCAAAGCTCCTGCGAATGTTTGAGGAGAGCAGGTCGAGCTGTTCCTCGTCAAATATCGCATGTACGCGGCTGTTCAGCTTTGAGCCGGTTTGGCTCGTATCAATGTTGTCGACAAGCGATACAAAGCGTATCCCCATATCCCTAAAAAGGTTATGGACATAGTCCTCGATATATTTACTGTCGCGGGCGAACCTGCTCTGTGTTTTTACAAGAACTATATCGAATTTCCCTGCCTCCGCATCGCTTATCATTCTGTGGAACTCCGGACGGCTGCGGTCGCTCCCGGACCAGTCCTCGTCTATGTAATGGTCATAGACCTGCCAGCCCTGTTCCTTTGCGTATGAGTCGAGTATCATTCTCTGGTTCTGAATGCTTTCGCTTTCCTCATGCTCCTTGTCGCGGTCCTCCTTGCTGAGCCGTATGTAGATAGCGGCAGTGTTCACGGTGCATCACCTCCCTTCTCTGCGTTCCGCCGTTCTAAAATTTGTTGTGAAGGCTGTTGACCTCAAGATTGATTATCCCCGCAAGCTTTTTGTTCAGGAGAAGCCTGCGCTCCTGTTCGTCCCTGTTCTTAAAATTAACATGGACCTTGTAATCAGCAGTATTTTTCCCCATATGTCATACCTCCCGACCGTGCCAAATATTTGCCATATGATGTATATTATGAATGGCAATGTGAGTTTATCACGCGTTTTACTTCGCAGCTTCGCATTTTGGGCGAAGCTGCAAACGGCATAGCTAA
>DVLU01000023.1 GCA_018715365.1 Candidatus Ornithomonoglobus intestinigallinarum
CTGATTAAAGGTCTGCACTACGATGATTTGGACGATCACGGAGGTTATCCCGACGGTACGCTGTATTGGGCGGAACAGCTCAACCTGTTCGGACGTACCGGCGGCGAAAACGATGTAAACGCCGCGGCAACGCGCGGAGACATTATAATAATGATCTCAACCGCGCTCGACACGCCGTATGTTTCTCATATAGACGAGAATTGTGTCAGAACGGAGGACTGGCATATAAGTCCGCTGACATGGCGGCAGGATCGTATAGTAGATAGAGTGGGTGAGTATGATCCATTTTTCATTGTTCCCACGCATATACCGCCGCAGGAATAGTTTTGCAGCCAAAGTGTTTTGAACAAAACATTTAAATAACAAATTTGCCGATTGACTTATAATTGATATATTGGCGCTTAATGTGCGGGGCACGGGGCGTGATGCTCCGCGCCCTGTGCGTTTTTTGTGCATTGATTATAATAAAAAAGATAATTTTGCTGAATTTATATTGACTTTTCGACAAAAATATAGTAACATATAGGTAAGGGAAGATATATCTTTACAAAGGCGGGGCGAAGCCCCTTTGAGAAAAAACAAAAATAAACTCCCGGACACCGGGGGGGTGGGGGCGAAGCCCCCAAGAATAAAAACACAAAACATAAACCATTTAAGGAGGCGAAACATTATGAAAAAGTTAATTTCAACATTGATTGCGGCGGCAATGCTGACCGCGGGAGCGGGCGCATTTGCGGAAGGCGTTGACATTATGGGCACTATAACTCCGCTGCACAGGGAATTTGCAATGCAGTATGATTACGATGAAAGCGATCTGGAGTATATTACGGAGCATTATGGCGGCTTGCTTGACCGTGTGGGCGGCCCGGCAAAAAGACCGGACGGAACGCTTTACGAAGAACAGGGATTTTACGATGACAATATGGCGCTGTTTTTTGACAGCTATGACCTGCAAAGCAGCGAGGTGAATATCCTTGTAAACGGACAGAGCTCGGAATACGGGAAATCTGCGTTTATATACAATGACAACACACTTGTTCCGGGCGGGATATTTACGCAGCTGGGCGTTGATACCGCGTATAACGAGGGGCTGATGCTGACGACGTATGTATCGGGAGATACGGTGATTGAAATTCAGCCGTATATGCTGACGATGCGCAAAAACCGTGAGGACGGATACTGGGTTCCGCTGAGAACATGCTCGCGTATAATCAACGGTGAGATATATATGCCGCTGCGCGCGATTGCCGAGGAGCTCGGCATTGGCGTAGACTGGGACGAAACAACAAACACGGTTCTTTTGAGCTATTGATTTACAATGCTTTTGTTGCTATAGTATAGATGGTTTTGATGCTGCCCGACGGGCAGCTGCGGGGTTTCAAAGGGGCGAAGCCCCTTTGCGAATAAACGGCGGCAGCTTAAAAGCGCGCGTCATCTGTCTGCGGAAGAGCCTTAACGCGCAGACGTGCGTTACCAGCTCGGAGCAGACAGTGACGTGCGCGGAAAAGGAAACCCCACGGGGTTCCAAAGGGGCGAAAGCCCCTTTGAGGGGAAAATAAAACTACGGAGTAAGACTATGAACAAACTAAAATATATTATCAGTATCGTCTTAATATATTGTTTAAGCCTTTGCGCGTGTATATCCGCAAATGCCGAATTAACCCCGGACACCTATAATACGGCGGTGGAGAACTTAAGCGCCGGCGATATAATTTTCCCGTCCGAAGATTTTGACATCAATGCAGCCGTCAGTCGTGCCGTAGGCGCCTGCCTTGTTGCGCGAGCAATCGGGGATACGTATGAATATACGGAAGTGCAGCCGGTGTTTGACGATGTCGGCAAACAACACTGGGCGATAGCATATATAGACCAGCTTTATAAAGCGGGAATCGTGAACGGCGTAGGTGAAAGTATTTATGAACCCGATACAGATATGACGTATGAGCAGTTTATTAAAATGCTTGTTTGCTATATGGGTTTATCGGAGCTTGCGCTGACGGACGGAGGGTATCCGGACGGCTATATTCGCATTGCCGCAGAGGAAGGTATAACCTGCGATATGGAATTTGCGGCAAAAGACAAAATAACACAAGGTGATGCGCTTGTGATGCTTTACAGAGCAATGATTTATAACGGTTATGCTTTTGGCGGCGATTGATGCTGCCGCTCCGGCAGCTGCGGGGTTTCAAAGGGGCGAAAGCCCCTTTGCAAATAAAAGGCGGCAATTATCTGTTCCGCTCAAAAATCGCCTTGCTGCGCTCACGCATACCACTCGCTCCAATGCGGGCAATAAATCTTTACCGTACTCACGAAGACGGTATGCGTTTCGCTTGCCGCACCGAACATTTCGCGTAACAGACAACCGCCGCCTTACACAGCGGCAGCTTAAAAGCGCGCGTCATCTGTCTGCGGAAGAGCCTTAACGCGCAGACGTGCGTTATCGGCTCGGAGCAGACAGTGACGTGCGCGGAAAAGGAAAACCCACGGGGTTCCAAAGGGGCGAAAGCCCCTTTGAAGAAAACAGAAAAACCAAGGAGGGACGCATTATGAAAAAACGGTTTAAACAAGTGTCGGCGCTGATCTTGTCCCTGTCACTCATCTGTCCGCTTCTTGCCGCATGCGGTCAGCAGACAGACGAATACCCGTTTTCGCCGCTGTCGCTTGAAAAACGCTTCGGCGACAGCATGGACGAGGTAATTGAAGATTTGGGGATTGATCTATCGGCTGATGATGCGGACGCGCAGAGCAATAACGACGCCGCCATAACTGCATACGAAGTTACCGTTAACGATGAAGGCGGGGAAAATGAGGAGATTAACGTTACGGTTAAAGATGTTGCGGTGGATGAAAGCGGCACTGTTGCAGCGGTTATTTTAAGATTTTACCGTGATGTTTTTTATTCCGCATTCTACAGCTCGGAAAATGTCGGATACATATACGACCAAACGATTGCAATGTATGAGCTGTGTAATGACAAATACGGCGAGGAAATGAACGACGAAAATCTTAAGGATGAGCCGAATATTGCGCGCCGCAATTTTAAAGCAAAGCCGGCGAAAGAGGAATTTCTTAACCCTCCTCTCGATGACGTCATAGGCTACAATGCAAGTTGGTGGGCGAAAAACAGGCGGATAAGCAAAATATTTGACGGCGAGCCGCTGAGATTCGATATTACGGCGAGCAGTTGGGGTACGGAACTGATAATGAACGAGGACGGAAGCCGCGGAGGCGGCAAGCCCAGAGCGACGCTTGGTATGGGCTTTAACGAGTTGTACTTTCCTTTAGATTCGGAACAATAAATTGTGTTCAATGCGGGGGCTGCCGCCCCCGCGCCCCCGCTTACCGCTTCGGCAGCTGCGGGGTTGCGAAAAAAGAAAACTCGCGGGGTTGCAAAGGGGCGAAGCCCCTTTGAGGAGGACAAAAAGCCGGAAAAACCATAAAAATAGTCGTCAAATTATAAAATTTATGTTACGGACGATGTAATTATGTTACACAAATTCCGTCAAAACGACTTTTTAAACGGTCAAAGTGAATAAAAATACAAATTTGAATAGCGGAGTATTACGGTAAAACGGAGATGTTTGTTAAGAATATATTAAAAGCGTTGACAAGGCGTGTTTTTAATGATATATTAGAGAAAAATATTGAACGGCTGATAAAGCGTCGATATTTTTTGCGTGAAAAGCGCGGGCGTTTTTCACGGCTTGGCTTGGCTATAGGCAAAAGGAGGAGAACAAAATGACAACATTTACTCACACCGTTAAGGATTCGATCGGAATCCATGCAAGACCCGCAGGGAAGCTTGTTTCGGAGGCAAAGAAGTATAAGTCATATATAACAATCTCAAACGGAATCCATGCGGCGAACGCAAAGGGTCTGTTCAACGTTACAGGTCTCGGCGTAAACTGCGGCGATACCGTAACCGTTACGGTAAGCGGCGCGGACGAGGTTATCGCGGCGCAGAACCTGAGAGAATATTTTGCGGCGAATATATGACGCAGTGATTTTTTCGGAGGACGTTTTCGGCGCCCTCTTTTTTTATTGCGCGCACGCGACAAAAATATTATATAATATCGGGAAATATTGATATTGACTTAACAATCTCGCTGTAATATAATAAAATAAAAAGCGGCAAAGGAACTTTTATGAAAGGAGTTAATGGCATAATCATGATAACTAAAAGCACCAATAAAATAAACGAAACAACGTTTTACCTTTCGGGTAAAACAATGAGTTATATAATGGCCGTTGATAAGATAGGCTATCTCCGCCATATATATCACGGCAGCAAGATAAGGCCGAGAGGCGGCTCGGAGATACGTAATCTTGACGCCGCATGGACGGCGTATGTGGAGGACCGCATAATTCTCGAAACGGCCCTTTTTGAGTATCCGGCTTACGGCCATGCGGATTTAAGGATACCGTCGTATTCGGTCACAAACAGCGGCGGCGATTCCGTAAGCGAGCTTAAATTCAAGGGCTTTGAAATAAAAGAAAACCATGTTCCGGAGCTTAACGGACTGCCGTGCGTTTTTGCAGGCGGCAAAACGGCGCAGACGCTCGAGATAACGCTTGCGGACGAAAAATCGGGGCTTGAAGCCGTGCTTTTGTATACGGTATTTGAGGAATACGACGTTCTGCTGAGAAGCGTTGTATTCAGGAACACATCGGACAAGCCGATAAATATAGATTCGGCATACAGCGCAAACGTCGATATTGAGCAGGGCGATTACGACCTTATTTATTTTGCCGGCTCATGGGGACGCGAACGCGATTTGCACAGGCAGCCGATACAGCTCGGCTCAAAAACCGATATTTCCGCGGCAAGGGGCAGCAGCAGCCATTGCATAAACCCGTTTGTAATGATAGCGGAGCGCGGGGCGGACGAGGAGCACGGAAACGTGTTCGGCTTCTCGCTTATTTACAGCGGTAATCATTCGTCGATGATAGAGTGCGATCATTCGGGCAACGTGCGCGTTATGCAGGGTATAAACCCGCTTGATTTCGGAAAGGAATTAAAGCCCGGAGAAAGCTTTGAAACGCCGCAGTGCGTGCTGAGCTTCAGCGCGGACGGAATAGGCGGCATATCGAGAGAGCTTTCGGATTTATACAGAAACAATCTGTGCCGCAGCAAATGGGTGCACCGCGAGCGGCCCGTGCTTATAAACAACTGGGAGGCTACATATTTTGATTTTAACGAGGAAAAGCTGCTTGCAATCGCCAAAAAGGCAAAGGAGGCGGGCATAGAGCTTTTTGTGCTCGATGACGGCTGGTTCGGCAAAAGGGATGATGATACGAGCGGCCTCGGCGACTGGTTCGTGAATCTTAAAAAGCTGCCGTCGGGGCTTGACGGGCTTGCAAAGAAGATAAACGATATAGGCCTTGATTTCGGGCTGTGGATAGAGCCGGAGATGGTAAATCCCGATTCAGAGCTTTACAGGGCGCATCCCGACTGGGCAATACACGTTGAGGGCAGAGAGCCGGCGCTGAGCCGTAATCAGCTTATTCTCGACCTGAGCCGTCCGGAGGTGTGCGACTATATTATAGACGCCATAAGCAAGGTGCTTTCCGGCGCAAACATAAGCTATGTAAAATGGGATATGAACAGGCCCATGACCGATATGCCGCGAAAGGGCTACAATTATGAATATATGCTCGGCTTCTACAGGGTTATGGGCACGCTTACGTCAAGCTTCCCCGATATATTGTTTGAGGGCTGCGCCGGCGGCGGCGGACGCTTTGACGCCGGAGTGCTTGCGTATATGCCGCAGATTTGGACAAGCGATGATTCCGACGCAATAGCAAGGCTTAAAATTCAGTATTCCACCTCGATGGGCTATCCCATATCGTCAATGGGCGCGCACGTTACGGCTGTGCCGAATCACCAGGTGGGCAGGGTCACGCCGCTGAAAACGCGCGCGGACGTTGCATACACCGGCGCGTTCGGTTATGAGCTCGATATAACAAAAATGTCCGACGAGGAATTTGAAGAAGTAAAGCGCCAGGTGGAAAAGGTAAAGAAGCTCAGAGGCCTTACGCTTAACGGCGATTTCTACAGGCTGAAAAGCCCGTATGAAACAAATTGCTGCATGTGGGAAACGGTATCGAAGGATAAGTCCGAAGTGTTTGTTATGGTATGCAGGGTGCTGAATACGGCAAACACAAACGAGCCGCACGTCCGTCTTACGGCGCTTGATCCGGACGCCGATTACCGCGACGAGGAAACCGGCAGGATTTACGGCGGCGATGAGCTTATGTATATGGGAGTTGTGCCCGTATATGAAAACCGCGATTTCTCATCGTTTACAATGCACCTTAAAAGAGTGTAAAATTCGATAAAAAATGCTTGACATTCTCCGAAGTGTGTGATATACTGATTTAAAATTTAACTCAGTTAAAAATTAAGGTGATTTACATGTTATCGGAGGAACCGGTCAAAAGCAGCGTTTTGGGGATAATAGACGCGATACGCAGATGGAAGCGTATTGATTTCTCGGCTGTATTTACCGAGAAGCTGTCAATGCCGGAGTTCACTGTCTTAAACGGCATAGAACGCATAAAAGGCGATTCCGGCACGGTGTTTGTGTCGGATATTGCGCATTTGTTTTCAATATCGGCGCAGGCTGTGTCGAAATATTTAAAGATATGTGAGTCGCGCGGCTTTGTTATACGCGAAACGGACAAAACAGACAGGCGCAACACAAAGCTTTTCCTCACAGACGAGGGCAGGCGTGTGCTCATGGTTTGCGAGAGAGAGCTTGTTGAGTTTATGAGCTCGGTGTTCGACGAGTTTGACAAGGCCGAGGTGGACAGGCTCATGTCTTTTGCGGACGATGTTTATGATATGACGGTGAAAAAACTTGAAAATGAAAATTAAACCGAGGTTTTATGCCGCGGTTTAATTTTTTTGAACGATACGTAAAATAAAAACGGAAGGGAGCGGAAACGGTGAAAAGGCTTGTTGCTGGGATTTTGGCGCACGTCGATTCGGGGAAAACGACGCTTTCGGAGGCAATGCTCTATACTGCCGGCGAAATAAGAAAGCTCGGGCGAGTAGACCACCGCGATGCGTTTCTCGATAATAACGAGCTTGAGCGCGAGCGCGGCATAACGATATTTTCAAAGCAGGCAGTGCTCAAATTGAAAAATTCGGGGCTTACGCTGCTCGATACTCCCGGTCACGCCGATTTTTCTGCCGAAACGGAGCGCACGCTCGGTGTGCTCGATTACGCTGTGCTTGTTATAAGCGGTACGGACGGCGTCCAGCCGCACACGGAAACGCTCTGGGGATTGCTTGAACGGTATAACGTGCCCGTTTTTATTTTTGTAAATAAGATGGATATATCAAGCCTCAGTCGCGGCGAGCTGATGGAAAACATAAAAAGCCGTTTGGGCGACGGCTGCATCGATTTTTCGGCGCCGCATGACGAGGCGTTTATGGAGGAGGCGGCGATGTGCGACGAGGACGCAATGAACGCGTTTCTCGAAAACGGCGCCGTGGGTTTAAAGGAGCTGCGCGGCGCAATAAATGCGCGCCGAATTTTTCCGTGTATGTTCGGTTCCGCGCTCAAAAACGAAGGCGTTGCGGAATTTATGGACTGCCTTGACGAATATTCGAAAACGCCGATATACGGCGAAAGCTTCGGCGCGAAGATATTTAAAATAACGGTCGATGAGCAGAACAGGCGGCTTACGCATATGAAAATAACGGGCGGATCGCTCAAGGTGCGCGATACGCTCTGCGGTACGAAAAACGGCAGGGATAAATGGAGCGAAAAGGTCACGGGGCTGCGCATTTATTCCGGAGAAAAATTTACGCAGCCGGATGAGGTGTTCCCCGGAGAGGTGTGCGCCGTAACGGGACTTACGCAGACGTTTGCCGGAGAAGGTCTCGGCGCGGAGCCGAATCTGCCGGGAGCGGTGCTCGAGCCTGTGCTTTCGTATAAAATAGAGCTTCCCGAGGGCGCGGACGTCACAAAGGCGCTTGCCGAGCTGCGGCGCATGGAGGAGGAGGACCCTCAGCTTTGCATAGTCTGGAACGAGCGGGCGCGTGAGATACACGTCAAGGTTATGGGCGAGGTGCAGCTTGAGATACTTGAGCGCATAGTCCCCGAACGTCTCGGCATGGACGTAACGTTCGGGCGCGGCAGCATTGCTTATAAAGAAACAATAGCCGCGCCGTCGGAGGGCGTGGGGCATTATGAGCCGTTAAGGCATTATGCCGAGGTGCATCTGCTGCTTGAGCCGGCGGAGCGCGGCAGCGGGCTGCATTTTTACAGCGAGTGCGGCGAGGATGAGCTTGACAGGAACTGGCAGCGCCTTGTTTTGACACATCTTGAAGAAAAAGAGCATATAGGCGTGCTCACGGGCTCGCCGATAACGGACATGAATATAACGCTCATTGCGGGGCGCGCACATCAGAAGCATACGGAGGGCGGCGATTTCCGTCAGGCGACGTACAGGGCGGTGCGGCACGGATTGATGTGTGCCGAAAGCGTGCTGCTTGAGCCGTGGTACGAATTTAAGCTTGAGGTGCCGCAGAGCTGCGTCGGGCGTGCGATGACGGATATACAGCGCATGAGCGGCAATTTTGAGCCGCCGCAGACCGTCGGTGAAAACGCCGTGATAACCGGCACGGCGCCCGTTTCCGAAATGATGGATTATAAAACGGAGCTTACGGGCTACACGCGCGGCAGCGGAAGGCTCAGATGTATTTTAAAGGGCTACGATGTTTGCCACAACAGCGATGAGGTGATAGAAGCGATAGGCTACGAGCCCGATTCGGATATTGAAAATACTGCCGATTCCGTATTCTGTTCTCACGGCGCAGGCTTTGTTGTGAAGTGGGACGAGGTACGGAATTATATGCACATAGACACTGGCTTTGATCCCGATGCGGAAGGTGAGGAGGAAACTGAGGATAAAACGCGCAGAAGCGAATATTCCGCGTATGCCGACGATAAGGAGCTTATGCGCATTTTTGAGCAGACATACGGCGCCGTTAAGCGCGACAGGTATACCGCAATGAAAACGCAGAAAGCAAAAAGCGCCGGGCAAAAATACAAAAAAGCCGCACCTCTGCCGCAGGGACCGGAATATCTGCTTGTTGACGGCTATAATATAATTTTTGCATGGGATGAGCTTAAGGCGGCGGCAAGGGATAATCTTGAAGCTGCGAGAGAGCTGCTTATAACGCGCCTTGCAAATTATCAGGGATATAAAAAATGCGAGCTTATTCTTGTTTTTGACGCCTATAAGGTTAAAGGCAGCAGGGGAGAGGTTGAAAAGGTCGGAGATATAAGCGTTGTGTATACAAAGGAAGCCGAAACGGCGGATATGTATATAGAAAAAACGGCGCATGAGCTTGGCAGAAAGCGGCGCGTCCGCGTTGCGACGTCCGACGCCCTCGAGCAGCTTATAATCCTCGGCAGCGGCGCCGTGAGAGTGTCGGCAAATGAATTTAAAGCCGAGGTTGAAGAAGCGGAAAAGGAAATAAGGGATATGATAAAACGGGAGTTTTGATTTTTTTACGGGGGACACCCCCCCCCCCCCCGAACCCCCGTTTTATTTACTTATGATAGCTTTCGTTATTGTTTATCTTAAACGCGCGGTAGAGCTGCTCGAGCATAACGACGCGCATAAGCTGGTGAGGCAGCGTTATCGGACCGAAGCTCAGCCGTGCGTCGGCGCGCCGCTTGACCTCGTCGCTTAAGCCGAGAGAACCGCCTATAATAAACGCGATGCGGCTTGTGCGCATCGAAACGGCTGCTATTTCCGCGGCAAGCTCCGTGCTCGATATTTCCCTTCCCTCGATGCACATTGCGGCAACAAACGTCCCGGGCTTTATTTTGCCGAGCATTGCGCGGCCTTCCTTTTCTTTTATAAGCTCCTCCTCGCGCGCCGAGGCGTTATCCGGGATTTTTTCGTCGGGGAGCTCGATTATTTCAAGCTTTGCAAAGCGCGATATGCGCTTTTTGTATTCGTCTGCGGCGGCGGAAAAATATTTTTCTTTTATTTTCCCCGCGCATATTATCGATATATTCATAGCGGTTCACCGAATTTTGTTGTAAAGCTTCTGTTCGCAACGCGCAGCGTAACGTCGGAGCCGACGTCGACGCCCGCCTGCGTAAGCGTGGTGTAGGTTTCGAGCATTGCGATCTCCGGGCTGTTGTTTTCCTTGCTCAGATGACCGAGCATAAGCTTTTTTGTGCCGCTTTTTACAAGCTCGAGAGCGGCCTCCGACGCGCTTTCGTTTGAAAGATGGCCGGTATCGCTCAAAATCCTGCGCTTCAGCGGGAACGGATACGAGCCGACCCTCAGCATATCAACGTCGTGGTTCGATTCAAGTATCACGGCTTCGCTGCCGCGGACGGCGTCCAGAATACCGTCGTCCATTTTTCCTATATCCGTGGCAAGAGAAAATTTACTGCTGCCGCAGAAAAGGCTGTAGCCTACGGGCTCGGCGGCGTCGTGAGGTATTGCGAAAGGGCATATGCCGATCGTGCCTATCTCAAAGCTTTTTCCTGCGCTGACGATATGCCTCATTTCATCGTCGACATTGCCTATTTCCATATGCGCGTGAGTTCCGCCCGTTGCGTATATGGGGATTTTATAGCGGCGCGATATTATCCCCGCGCCGCGGACATGGTCTATGTGCTCATGCGTTATCAGTAGCGCGTCTATCATCGAGGGCGAAATGCCCTCGGCGTCGAGCAGCTCCGAAAGGCGCTTGCCGCTCATGCCGCAGTCTATCAGGATATTGGTCCGCCCGTCGGAAACGAACGACGCATTCCCGGACGAGCCGCTTATAAGTGAAAAAAATTCTGCCATATGTGTCTTGATCCCTTATGTTTTGTTAATGCAAACGGGATTGCCCGTGAACGGACTTGCTTGCTGTGCGGCATAAAGCCGCCGTATTTGCGCAAACAAAACCGCTGCCGGCAATCCCGTATTTTCAAAAAATCAATATACGTCCTCGGTAAATTGTACGCGGTGTATATCTCCGCCCAGGCCGATAAACTTCTGCTCGAAGCTCTCATAGCCGCGGTCTATATGATATATATCCGTTATTTCCGTTGTTCCGTCAGCCATAAGCCCGGCTATTATCATAGCCGCGCCGCCGCGGAGATCCGTCGCCTTAACGCGCGAGCCGTGCAGCTTGTCCACGCCGTCTATTATGGCAAGCTTGCCCTCAACGCGAATATTTGCGCCCATACGCTTTAATTCGTTCGTGTATCTGAAACGGTTTTCCCAAACGCCCTCGCGTGCCGTTGACGTGCCGGGGATCGTGGTTAAAAGCGTAACAAGCTGCGGCTGCATATCCGTCGGGAAACCGGGATACGGCAGCGCGATAAAGTTTATGCGCTTTAAGGAGGCGCCCTCGTCCACCCAGACTCTGACGCTGTCCTCGCCCTCGGAAACGTTTACGCCGGCTTCGATAAGCTTTGCGCTTATTATGTCAAGATGGCGCGGTATAACATTATTAAGTACAACGTCGCCGCGGGTTGCCGCAGCGGCAATCATGAACGTGCCCGCTTCGATCTGGTCGGGTATTATGGTATATGTTCCGCCGTGAAGCTCCTTAACGCCCTTTATTTTTATCGTGTCCGTGCCGGCGCCGCGTATATTTGCGCCGAGCGAATTAAGAAAGTTTGCAAGGTCTACTATGTGCGGTTCCTTTGCGGCGTTTTCGATTATCGTTGTGCCGTCGGCAAGCGTTGCGGCAAGTATTGCGTTTATTGTTGCTCCGACTGTGACAACGTCAAAAAAGATGTTGCCGCCGTGCAGATGCTCCGCGCTGCCGTTTATCATGCCGCGGTCGGTGTTTGTTTCTGCGCCGAGAGCCTCAAAGCTCTTTATATGCTGGTCTATCGGGCGCGTGCCGAAGTCGCAGCCGCCCGGCGGGTCTACGCTGAAACGGTGAAAACGCCCCAAAAGCGCACCCATAAGATAGCTTGAGCCGCGCATTTTGCGTGTGAGGTCGCCTATGGGCTCCCATGATTTTACGTTTGAGCAATCTATTTCTGCGGTGTTCGCATCTACCATATCAACAGACGCGCCGAGATTTTCAAGTATACGGATAAATAATTTTACATCCTTTATATCCGGCAGATTCTCGAGCCTGCAGCGTGCATTTGCAAGCAGGCATGCGGGCAGTATCGCAACGGCGGCGTTCTTTGCGCCGCTTATCGTTACGGAGCCCCTGAGCTTGTTACCGCCGCGTATCAAAAGCTTCTCCAAACCGATGCACTCCTTTAAAATTCTTATACATCTTACATTATATCAAAAACAGACATAAAAAGCAAAACAAAAATTACAAAAAATAAAAATTTAATATAATTGTAATCTTTTCCGCCGAATGCCCGTTATCGTCTGCGAAAAAAAACAGCCTGCGTTATATGCAAGCTGTTGATATTTTCGGCTGGTCAAACTGCGCGCTGAACCTTTCCCGAACGAAGGCAGCGAGTGCATACGTTTACTGATTTTACCGAACCGTTTACAACGGCCCTTACCTTTTTGATGTTGGGCTTCCATGTCCTGTTCGCTCTTCTGTGCGAGTGAGATACCTTTATTCCGAACGAAACGCCCTTTCCGCAAATATCACATTTAGCCATTCTAAAATACACCTCCTTGACATATGAATGAAACATCAAGTGCTATTGTACCACACTTATTCGGATTTTGCAAGAGTTTTTCAAGTTTTTTTTGAGTTTTTTTATCTTTTTTGAAAAGAGCATAAATTTCGGCGCGGAATATGCGTTATTTTTAAATAAAAATATTGAAAAATCGGCTCATTTGCGCTATAATATATAATTAGGACAGAGTGTACGCGCGCAGCGCGTGCAAAAAAAAAGCGAAAGAAAGGCGGAGCTGCAATGGCTGAAGGCGGATTTACAATACCTTTAACAAAAATCATCGACGATTTTGAGCTTGAAAAAATATATGAACCGAAGGACATCGAAACGGTGCTTATTTCGTGCGCCGACATAAACCGTCCCGGACTTCAGATGATAGGCTTCTTTGACCATTTTGACAAGGAGCGCATACAGATAATGGGCAAGGTGGAGTTTACGTACCTTGAACAGTTCACCGTGGACGAGCGCGAGGAAAAGCTCGATAAGTTTTTTGCGCTGGGCTTTCCGGCGCTTGTTATAACGCGCGGTCAGCAAATATTCCCCGAAATGGCGGAGATCGCGGAAAAATACAATATTCCGCTTTTAAGGAGCGAGGATATAACGTCGTCGTTTATGAGCGCCATCATTTCTTATTTAAATGTGCAGATAGCGCCGAGACGCACGCGCCACGGCGTTCTTGTCGAGGTATACGGCGAAGGCATACTTATAATGGGCGAGAGCGGCGTGGGCAAAAGCGAAACGGCAATTGAGCTTGTAAAGCGCGGTCACAGGCTTGTGGCTGACGATGCCGTTGAAATAAAGCGCGTGTCCAATAAAACGCTTGTCGGCTCGTCGCCGGCGATAATACGCCACTTTGTTGAATTAAGAGGTATAGGCATAATAGATGTAAAGGAAATATTCGGTATAGGCGCGATAAAGGATACCGAGAACATAAATATGATAATTCATCTCGAGCCGTGGGAGGACGGGCGTCAGTACGACCGTCTCGGCATGGTTGACGAATATACGAACATAATGGGAATAAACGTGCCGTCGCTTACGATACCCGTGAAGCTCGGCAGGAACCTTGCCGTTATAGTCGAGGTTGCGGCAATGAACAACAGGCAGAAGCGCATGGGCTATAACGCCGCCGTTGAGCTAAACAAGCGCCTTATGGAGCAGATGGAGGAGCAGCTCAATTTATAAAACCGGCGCAAAAAAATGACAACGGGAGAAAAAGTAATGAAAATTCTTGCAGACACTCACACTCACACGATTGCGAGCACGCACGCGTACAGCACCGTTGCGGAAATGGCGCGCGCGGCGCATGATGCGGGGCTTGAAGCGATCGCGGTAACGGACCACGGCATGATGCTTCCGGACGCGCCGCATTCGTGGCATTTCCATAATCTTAAAAACATTCCGCGCGAGATTTGCGGAGTGAAAATACTTTACGGGATAGAAGCGAATATTCTCGATCCTGACGGGAATATCGATCCGCTTGAGGACGAGATATATAAAAAGCTCGATATTGTAAACGCAAGCATCCATTCGCCGTGCTACGCGGCGGAACGGGGCGGCGACCACACGGGTGCGTATCTTAATATTGTAAACGATCCGCGCGTGGATATAATATGCCACAGCGGCACGGCGGCGTATCCGTATGATTACGAGCGGATAATAAAGCTTGCCGGGGAAAACAATAAGCTTATCGAAATAAACAATCATTCCTTTGCCGTAAGAAAAAGCAGCATACCGAATTGCCGCCGGATAGCGGAGCTTTGCAAGGAGCACGGCACCGGTATAGTTGTGACGTCGGACGCGCACATAAGCTTTGATCTCGGCGATTACGGCCATGCGCTTAATATGCTTGAGGAGCTGGATTTCCCCGAGGAGCTCATAATAAACAGGAGCTTTAAAAGCCTTTCGGAATTCTTTGAAGCAAAGGGGAAACCGTTTTTCGGATGGCATATGTAAGATGGCATATGTTAAGGAGAGGCACAAGTTTCGGAACGGAGATTATTATATATGACAGACAGAACAAAAATAAGCGCTCTGGCGAAAAACGTTAAATTCGACGAGCCCATGAGCGCGCACACAACGTTTAAAATAGGCGGACCGGCCGACGTTTTCGTCGATGCGGAAAACGCGGACGAAATAAAAAGCGTAATGCGGTACTGCGGGGAAAATTCCGTGCCGCTTCTGATAACGGGCAACGGCTCGAATATGCTTGTCGGCGACAGGGGGATACGCGGCGTTGTTGTGTCGGTCGGCAAAAAAATGAGTAAAATCGAGGTTGACGGCGAGCGCATAACGGCGGAGGCCGGCGCGCTTATGTCGTCGGTTGCGGCGGCGGCGCTCAAGGCGGAGCTTTCGGGCTTTGAAACGCTTTCGGGAATACCGGGCACTGTGGGCGGCGGTATATATATGAACGCCGGTGCCTACGGCGGCGAAATAAAGGACGTGCTTGAAACGGTAACGTATATAGACCGTGACGGCAGCGTAAAAACCGCAAAAGCGGAGGAGCTTGACCTTTCCTACAGGCACAGCATGTTTGAGGAGGGCGGATACGTTATATTATCATGCGTATTGAAGCTGAAGCCGGGAAACGCCGATGAAATAAAGGCCGCAATGCGCGATTACAGCAAAAGAAGAAGCGACAAGCAGCCGATATCGATGCCGTCGGCGGGCAGCACGTTTAAGCGTCCGGAGGGCTATTTTGCCGGCAAGCTCATACAGGACAGCGGGCTTATGGGAAAAAGCGTCGGCGGGGCGCAGGTAAGCGAAAAACATGCCGGCTTTGTTGTAAATACGGGCGGCGCAACGGCGGCCGACGTTTTGGAGCTTATAAGGCTCGTTCAGGACACGGTTGAGGAAAAATTCGGAGTAAGGCTTGAGCCGGAGGTACGGCTCATAGGAGAACAGTAAAAAGCGGTTGGGAAGTGAAGGTTATGAAAATCACAATAGTAACGGGAATGTCGGGTTCGGGCAAAACGCGCGTAATACGCTATCTTGAGGATATGGGGTATTTCTGCATAGACAATATGCCGCCTGTGCTCATACCGATGTTTTCGGAAATGCTCACGTCGTCGGGCGGACGGTTCAGCAACGTCGCGCTCGTTGTTGACGTGCGCGTCGGAGATATGATAGATCAGCTGCTTGAACAGGTTGCGGAGCTGAAAAAGAAGGATTACGACGCATCGATACTGTTTCTTAACGCCGATGACAAAACGCTTGTTAAGAGATATAAGGAAACGCGGCGTTCGCACCCGATGGAAAATCCCAACGGGCTGCTTGCGTCGATTCATGAGGAGAGAAAGAAGCTTTCGAAGCTGCTTTCGGAGGCGGATTACGTAATAGATACGTCGGATATGACAAACGCGGAGCTGCTTGACGAGGTCAAGGAGATATTTACGCCAAAGGGGAGCGTTGAAATAGAAATAAACGTTATGTCGTTCGGGTTTAAGTACGGCATACCGCTTGATGCAGACCTTGTGTTTGACGTGAGATGTTTCCCAAATCCGTTTTATATAGAGGAATTAAAGAAAAAGACGGGCAACGACCGGGAGGTACGCGATTACGTCATGAGTTTCCCGACGGCCGTTGGATTTATGGATAAGCTGAGCGATATGATGGAGTTTCTCATACCTCTCTACATAGAGGAGGGGAAAATATCGCTGACCGTTGCCATAGGCTGCACGGGCGGTAAGCACAGGAGCGTTACGATGGCAAATATCCTGGGCGACAGGATAAAGAAAATGGGCTATGAGGTAAATATAAGCAACCGCGACATCGGTCGCGAATAGGGTAATTAAATGGGAGTGCGGCGGCGAAGTCTCCGTGTAAAACGGCAACTGTTATCTGTTCCGCTCAAAAATCGCCTTGCGGCGCTCACGCGCACCACGCGCACCAACGCAAGCAAAAAATCTTTATTTTACGCACGGAGACGGCGCGCGTCTCGCTTGCTGCACCGAACATTTCGCGTAACAGACAACAGCCGCCTTACACAGCGGCAGCTTAAAATCTCACGGCGGCAGCTGCCGGGGTTCCAAAGGGGCGGAGCCCCTTTGAGGAAAAGAAAAATAAAAAAACCTCCCGGCAGCAGCCGCCCCACGGGGGTGTGGGGGCGAAGCCCCCACGTAAAAATAAAAAAATTTTTATTTAGTGAGCGGCGCAAGCCGCGAACGGACGGCGGGAGAAGCTCCCCCGCAAAACAGGAGAGAGAATATGGAAGAACGTATTGCAGCAATAGGCGGAGGCACGGGCCTCTCAACCATGCTTAAGGGACTCAAGCTCCATACACAGAACGTAACTGCCGTTGTGTCGGTTGCCGACGACGGCGGTTCGTCGGGCGTGCTGCGCGCCGATTACGGTATGCTTCCGCCTGGCGACGTCAGGAACTGCGTCAGCGCGCTTGCCGACGTTGACCCGGAGCTGGGCGAAATACTCAATTTCCGCTTCGGCGACGGCACTCTTAAGGGGCACAGCGTCGGAAATATAGTGCTTGCCGCAATAAACGAGCTGTCGCCGACGTTTGAGGACGCGGTGAAGCGCTTCTGCAAATTTGCCGGCGTTGTGGGCAGGGTGTTTCCCGTAACGAATGAAAACGTGGTTTTAAACGCCTGCCTTGCGGATGGCACGGTAATAGCGGGAGAGAGCAACATAGGCAGCCACAGAGGCGGCATCGCGATCGATCATGTGTTTCTCACGCCGCGCGCGGACGCCGTCGAAGGCGTTATAAACGCCATAGAACAGGCGCAGATAATAGTGCTTGGTCCCGGCAGCTTATATACAAGCATAATACCCAATCTGCTCGTTGACGGAGTTGTTGATGCAATACATAGAAGCCGTGCGCTTAAAATCTATGTATGCAACCTCATGGAGCAGGAGGGGGAAACGGAGGGCTACAGCGTAAACGACCATTTAAGGGCGATAGAAAAGCACTCGTATACGGGCATTGCCGATATTGTTATAGCAAACAGCGCGGAGGTGCCGGAGGAGCTCAGACAGAAATATTCGCTTCAGCACGCGCAGCCGGTGCGCGTTGACGCGGAGGCGGTGATGACGCGCTCAAATCTTATGCTCGGCAATCTGCTGCTTGTGCAGGACGGTCAGGTGCGTCATAATTTCAGCCGTCTGGCGCGTGTAATAATGAGGGCTTACAGGGAAAAGAACAGCGGTGCGCTGCCGTAAATACGAAAAAAACGAAAGGAGCCGCGGCAAAATGTCATTTTCTTCGGAAATAAAAACAAAGCTGTGTGATGTAAAATTCAAATGCCCCGGCTGTGCCGCGGCCGAAACGGCGGGAATGCTCCGGACGGTGCTCCGCGGCGGAAAGCTTCGCATGACAACCGAAAACGGCTGCGTTGCAAAGCGCGCCGTTTTCGATATAAAAGAGGGCTTCGGCATCGACGCGCGCATAACGGAAAATAAGCGCAGCATAAGCGTTTCGGTGGACGACGGCTTTGACGCGGAAAATGTCGCCGGGCTTATTTTCGGCAATCCCGCGCCGCTTTTATGCTGCCGCGCGGCATATGTGCGCGGAGCATTTCTTGCGGGAGGGTCGGTGTCGGATCCGTCGAAAAATTATCATCTTGAAATATGCACAAGAAGCCCGGGGGAGGCGGAATTTCTGCAGGGCATTCTTCCGGGGGGCTTAAAGGGACGCGTTGCGGAGCGCAAGGGCAGCTTTATAGTCTATTTTAAGGGCTGCGAGGATATAGCCGATTTTTTGGGATATATAGGCGCGCCGTCGGCGGCGCTGGAGCTGTTTTCGGTCCAGGTCGAAAAGGAAATGCGGAACAACATAAACCGCCGCGTAAACTGCGACAGCGCAAACGCCGATAAGCTTGCAAGGGCGGCGTCGAGGCACATTGCGGCGGTGAAAAGGATAAAGGCGGCGGGGAAATGGGACAGCCTGCCCGATACGCTGCGGGAAATAGGCGAGCTGAGATACGAGTATCCCGAGGAGAGCCTAAAGGAGCTGGGAGAACGGCTCGATCCGCCGATAGGGAAATCGGGAGTGAATCACAGGCTGAACAGATTAAAAAGCTTCGCCGACGCTCTTTAGAGCGGCGGCCTTGAAAGGAGGTAACGGCCGATGGGCTTTTGTCATCTTCATACACATACGGAATACAGCCTGCTTGACGGCGCATCGGAAATAGAAAAGCTTGCCGCGCGCGTCAAAGAGCTCGGCATGACGTCATGCGCCATAACGGATCACGGCAATATGTACGGCGTTGTTGATTTTTACCGCGCCTGCCGGAAGGAGGGGATACATCCCGTTATAGGCTGCGAGGTGTACGTTGCGCCGGGGAGCAGGTTTGATAAAACATACGGCGTTGACAATAAAACGAGCCATCTTATATTGCTTGCGGAAAACCAAACGGGCTATAAAAATCTTATATACCTTGTCAGCATGGGCTATATAGAGGGCTTTTATTATAAACCGCGAATAGATTTTGAGCTCCTGAGCAAGCACAGCGAGGGGCTTATTGCGCTGTCGGCGTGCATAGCCGGCGAAGTGCCGAAGCGTCTGCTTGCCGATGATTACGAGGGCGCAAAAAAAACGGCGCGGAAATATATAAACGTTTTCGGGAAGGATAATTACTATATCGAAATACAGGATCACGGGCTTGCCGAGCAGAAGCGCATACTGCCGCAGCTTATAAAGCTTTCCAAGGAGCTCGGCGTCGGGCTTGCCGCAACAAACGACGCGCATTATATAAAAAAGAGCGACGCGCATTATCAGGATGTTTTGATGTGCATACAAACGGACAAGACAGTGAGCGACCCCGAAAGAATGAAGTTTGAAACCGATGAGTTTTATATAAAATCGCAGGAGGAAATGGCAGAGCTTTTTTCGTATGCGCCGGAGGCCGTTGAGAACACCGAAAAAATCGCGCAGAGGTGCAGCGTCGATTTCGATTTTGAAACGCGCCATCTTCCCGCATACGACGTCCCGGACGGCAGGGAGGCGTTTGAGTATCTTAAGGAGCTGTGCGAAAAGGGGCTTTGTAAGCGGTACGAGAACGTTACGGACGAATTGAAAAAACGCCTTGAATACGAGCTCGGCGTTATAAAAGGCATGGGCTTTGTCGATTATTTTCTGATCGTATGGGATTTTATACGTTTTGCGAAAAGCAGCGGCGTTATGGTAGGCCCCGGCAGGGGCAGCGCGGCGGGAAGCCTTGTTTCGTACTGCCTTGAAATAACAAGCATTGACCCGATAAAATATACGCTTATATTCGAGCGCTTTTTAAATCCCGAGCGCGTTTCGATGCCCGATATAGACATCGATTTTGCGCCGGACAAGCGCCAGCGGGTGATAGATTACGTCGTTGAAAAATACGGCAAGGAGAACGTTGCGCAGATAGTGACGTTCGGAACGATGAAAGCAAAGCTTGCGATAAGAGACGTGGGCAGGACTCTCGGCATGAGCTACGGCGACGTTGACAAGGTGGCAAAGCTTGTGCCAAACGAGCTTAACATAACGATAGAACGCGCGCTTGATGTTTCGAAGGAATTAAAAACGCTCTATGAAAACGACAGCAGCGTGCGCGAGCTGATAGATACGTCGCGTATGATAGAGGGACTGCCGCGGCAGGCGGGTACGCATGCGGCGGGCGTTGTTATAACGAGCGAGCCGCTTGTGAATTATCTGCCGCTGATGCTAAATAAAGAAGGCTTTCCCACAACGCAGTTCACAAAGGATACGGTTGAGAACCTCGGGCTTTTGAAGATGGACTTCCTGGGGCTCAGGAACCTTACGGTAATAGAAAACGCGATAACGATAATAGAAAAAACGCGCGGCATAAAAATAGACCTCGACAAAATAGACTATAATAAAAAAGAAGTGTTTGAGCTTATAGCGTCGGGCAATACGGACGGCGTGTTCCAGATGGAAAGCGCGGGCATGAAGTCGTTTATGAAGGAGCTTCAGCCCGATACGTTCGAGGATATAATAGCCGGTATCGCGCTTTACCGCCCGGGCCCGATGGACCAGATACCGAGGTATATCCATAATAAGCGCCACCCCGGCAATGTAACGTATAAGCACCCGCTGCTTGAGCAGACGCTTAACGTAACCTACGGCTGCATGGTATACCAGGAGCAGGTGCTTGAAATAGTGCGCAATCTTGCGGGCTACTCGCTCGGGAGGGCCGATTCCATGCGCCGCGTCATAAGCAAGAAAAAGGCCGATGCGATGAAGGTTGAGCGCAAAAACTTTATCTACGGCTCGGACGACGGCGAAATCCCGGGCTGTATCAAAAACGGCATAGACGAAAAGACGGCAATAGCCATATTTGACGAGATAAACGATTTTGCAAATTACGCGTTCAATAAATCACACGCGGCGGCGTATGCGTTTGTGTGCTATCAGACGGCGTATCTTAAAGCCTTTTATCCGTCCGAGTTTATGGCGTCGCTTATTTCAAGCGTTGAGGACACGGATAAAATAAATCAATATATAGAAAACTGCCGCGAAATGCACATCGACAGGCTGCCGCCCGATGTAAACAAAAGCGACGACGGCTTTGTTGTTGAAAACAACGGCATACGCTTCGGGCTCGGCGCGGTGAAAAACGTCGGACACGGGATTGTGGGCAGAATCGTGAAGGAGCGCGAAACGAACGGCGAATACGGAAGCTTTTCTGATTTTATAGAAAGGACGTCGGGCTTTGATATAAACAAGCGCGCGCTTGAGGGGCTGATAAGCTGCGGCGCGTTCGATTCCATGGGCGTGAAGCGTTCCCAGCTTTTGAGCGTATACGAACGCGCGCTCGAGGGCGAATCGAGAAACGCAAGGGAAAACGTTGCCGGGCAGATGTCGCTTTTTGACGCGGCGGAGGAAAAAACGGAAATGGAAATGCCCGATATTCCCGAGCTTGACAAAAAGCAGCTGTTAAAGCTTGAGAAGCAGTCGATAGGAATGTATTTTTCGGGACATCCTATGGAGGAATACAGAGAACGCGCAAAGGAAATAGCAAGCTGCAATATAGGCGATATTCTCGAAAGCGTGCAAAAGGACGAAAACGGGAATTACATTGCGGTAAACGGCGGCCTGAAGGACGGCGAGCATGTGTCCGTATGCGCGTCGGTTGCGTCAAGGCGGAATAAAACAACGCGCTCAAATTCGATGATGGCGTTTCTTGCAATAGAGGATACGTTCGGGAGCGTGGAATGTATAGTGTTCCCGAAGGTGTTCGGAATGTATTCGCATCTGCTGAACGAGGACGATATTTTGTGGATAAGCGGCAGGGTGAGCATACGAGAGGATGAACCGCCCAAGCTTATAGCGGAGGATATTGAGCCGATAGAAGCGGCGCTGAAAAAAGGCGCGGCGGGGCTTAAGCGCAATTTTGAAAAAGACGGCGCCGCCTTCGGCGTGCGCGGCGCAAAAGGCGCCCCGGCAGCCAAAAGGCTGTATATAAAGCTGCCGGCAAAAACGCGCGAAAACCTTATAAAAGTCGAGGAAAGCCTTGCGCCGTATCATGGCGGCACTGAGGTGCGCCTGTTCTTTGAGGATACGAGAAAGCAGGCGGCCGTTCCGCGCAGACTGTGGTTTAACGGCGCGCCGTCGGCTGTCGAGGATTTGAAAAGCATATTCGGCGAGGATAACGTGCGGATGAAATAGTTAAAATAAACAAAAATACACGGTGCATAAAACTCTAAATTATTTGTAATTTGGTCTTGCAATTTTTGCTAAAGTACGATATTATATTATATAAGAAGGGTTATTGCCGAAAGAGAAAAGAGGAGAGCTCATGGAAAACGATTCAGCAGCAAACGATTATATTGCAATAAAGGCCTTGGAAAACGGCGTTACCATAATCGGTCTTACGCGCGGCCGCGACACAAAGTTTCAGCACACCGAAAAGCTTGACGAGGGCGAAGTGTTTATCGCCCAGTTCACCGAGGTGACCTCCGCCATGAAAATAAAAGGCAAGGCGGAGATATACACAAAGCACGGCAGGCTCACGGCAGAATAATACGGCGGGGTGCATTAAATCATGTGGATAGTCGTTTATGTGTCGGCAAGCAAAAACAGTGCGCAGAAGGTTGCAAAGGCGCTTGCGGACAATGAAATAATATCACGCCTGAGGCATACCGATAAAGAGGACACGTGCTTTGAGGTGCTTGTTCCGCAGGCGGAGCTTGCAAGTGCGCAGGAGCTAATCTTTGACAACGAATTGTTTTAACGTAAATAATTGCGGGGCGCGTGGCGTTCGGCACAAAAAATGCGTGGGAGGCATAACAAACATGGAAAGAAATATCAGAACAATAGGCGTTTTAACGAGCGGCGGCGACGCGCCCGGTATGAACGCCGCTATCCGTGCCGTAGTAAGAACGGGCGCGTATTACGGAGTAAAGGTTGTGGGCGTAAGACGCGGCTACAACGGACTTATAAACGGCGAGCTTGAAACGCTCGATGCAAGAAGCGTTTCGGGTATAATCCAGCGCGGCGGCACAATGCTGCAAACGGCGCGCTGTCTTGAATTTAAGGAGAAAGAGGGCGTCCGCAAGGCGGTGAGCATCGCAAGGGTGTTCGGGCTTGACGGGCTTGTTGTAATAGGCGGCGACGGCTCCTTCCGCGGCGCAAAGGATTTGTGCGCCGAGGGACTGCCGACGATCGCAATGCCGGGAACGATAGATAACGATATAAACTGCAGCGAATATACGGTCGGTTTTGATACATGTCTTAACACCGTTATGGAGGCAGTGGACAAATTAAGGGATACGGCACAGTCGCACGAGCGCTGCTCCGTTATTGAAGTGATGGGCAGGGCTGCCGGCTATATCGCGCTTGACAGCGGTATTGCGTGCGGCGCGGACGTTGTGCTTATCCCCGAAAAGGAATGGAGCTTCGACGACGACGTTCTCCGTCCGATACTCGAAAGCAAACAGCGCGGCAAGCGCCATTCGATAGTTGTTGTTGCCGAGGGCATAGGCGGCGCAATGGAAATGGCAAAGGAAATAGAAGAGAAAACAGGCATAGAGTCGCGCGCAACGATACTCGGCCACGTTCAGAGAGGCGGAAGCCCCACGGTCAGAGACCGCGTTGTTGCATCGGAAATGGGCGCTATGGCGGTTGAGCTTCTGCTCCAGGGAAAACAAAACAGAATAGTATGTATGAGGGAAAATAAGATTGTCGATGTTGACATCGAGGAAGGTCTTAATATGAAAAAACATATACCGCCTCATATGATAGAACTGGCAAAGAAGCTTGCTATTTAAAAACAGTCGAAGCTGCCGTATCGGGAGGTGAAATGCGTTTCGGTGCGGCGGCCTCTTTTAGTATGAAAAGGTTATCTTTACATAAACGATGCAAAGTCAATATTAAAAATTTACAATATTAAAAGGGGGAAGCAATAAAATGCGCAGAACAAAAATCGTATGCACAATGGGCCCGGCAACGGAATCGGAGCAGGTAATACGCGAGCTGATGATAGCCGGCATGGACGTTGCAAGGGTCAATTTTTCGCACGGTACGCATGATGAGGCGCGCGAAAAGTTTGACCTTATAAAAAAGGTCCGTGAGGAGGTAGGAAAGCCCGTTGCGATACTGCTCGATACAAAGGGACCGGAAATAAGGCTTAAGACGTTTAAGGACGGCAAGATCCATCTTAAAAAGGGGCAGCGCTTCACGCTCTGCACAAACGACGTCGAGGGAGACGAAACGCAGGTGTCGATAACGTACGCCGACCTTCCGAAGGACGTTTCGGCAGGCTCGAGGATACTTATAGACGACGGCCTTATAGAGCTTGAGGTCATAGCCTTAAACAGCGAGCAGATAATATGCGAGGTTAAAAACGGCGGGCAAATATCCGACCGCAAGGGCGTGAACGTACCGAACGTTTCGCTTTCAATGCCGTACATGAGCGAAAAGGACAGGGACGATATTTTATTCGGCATTGAGCAGGACGTTGATTTTATTGCGGCGTCGTTTGTCAGAACGGCCGCCGACGTTATGGAAATAAAAAAGCTGCTTGAGAAAAACGGCGGCAAGAGCATAAAAATAATATCGAAGATAGAAAACGCAGAGGGCGTTGACAATATAGACGAAATAATAAAGGTTTCGGACGGAATAATGGTTGCGCGCGGAGATATGGGCGTTGAAATAGCGATGCAGGAGCTTCCGGCCATTCAGAAAAAGCTTATTAAAAAGACGTATCTTGCGGGCAAGGTTGTTATAACGGCAACGCAGATGCTCGATTCAATGATACGCAATCCGCGTCCGACTCGTGCCGAAACGACTGACGTTGCAAACGCAATATACGACGGCACAAGCGCCATAATGCTTTCCGGCGAAACGGCAATAGGCAAATATCCCATTGAAGCCGTCAAGACGATGGCGCTCATTGCCGAAAGCACGGAGGATAACATAGATTACGTAAAGCGTCTTGAAAAAATGGATTTTGATACGAGCATGGACGTCACAAACGCCATAGGCCATGCCACGTGCACAACGGCGCATGACCTGCACGCCGCGGCAATAATAGCGCTTACCGTTTCGGGCGGCACGGCGCGTCAGCTTTCGCGTTTCAGACCGGCCTGTCCGATAATCGCACCGACGATTTCGGAGAAGGCGCGCCGTCAGCTCATACTTTCGTGGGGCGTTACGCCTGTTGCGAGCGAGGAGCGCAGCAATACCGACGAGCTGTTCGACCATGCCGTTGACGTTGCGCTTACAACGGGGCTTGTTAAGAACGGCGATCTTGTTGTTATAACGGGCGGCGCGCCGATGGGCGTTGCCGGAACGACGAATATTATGAAGGTCCATCTTGTGGGCCATATCCTTGTAAGCGGCACAGGTATAACCAACCTGCACCAGACGGCGAACGTCTGCGTTGCAAACACCGTTGAGGAGCTGAAGGAAAACTTCACGGACGGCGACATCGTTGTAACGCGCGAGGTCACAAAGGACATGGTGCCGGTGCTCAAAAAGGCGTCGGGTATTGTTTCGGAGGAAAAGGGCGAGGCCAACAATGCCGGAGTGCTTGCAATGGCGCTTGATATTCCCGTTATCACGGGCGCCGCGGGAGCAACAAAGACGCTCAAGAGCGGCACTGCCATTACTATGGACGCCGGAAACGGTCACGTATATTCCGGCACCGAAAACATAGAGAGATAACTCCTTCGGGGGTTCTAAAGTGGGCGGCGCACGTCATCTGTCTGCGGAAGAGCCTTAACGCGCAAGGTGCGTTACCAGCTCGGAGCAGATAGTGACGGGCGCAAAAAAAGAAAAAAGAAAAAAAGAAAACCTCGGGGGTTCCAAAGGGGGCGGTGCATATTTCCCCTTCCGAGGAATGTATGTGCAGCGTAACATCCTTTCCGAGGAAGGGGTGATATGTGCCGCGAATGAAAAAACCTCCCGGCAGCCGCTGCATCAGGGGTTCCAAAGGGGGCGGAGCCCCCTTTGAGAAAAAAGAAAGAAGTTGATTATATCATGTCTTACAAAAGCAAAACCTATCTGACTGTCCGCTATGCCGAAACCGACATGATGGGCATTGTCCACCACTCACGCTATTACCCGTGGTTTGAAGCCGCGCGCACCGACTTCATCAAAAAAACGGGCATGACCTATACCGAAATGGAGCGCGACGGCATATTGCTCCCGCTTACAGAAACGGGCGCAAAATATATTTACGGTCTTAAATACGAGGACGAGGTTATGGTAACGTGCCGGCTGTCAAAGCTGACCGTTGCGCGCTGCGAATTTGAATATGAGGTTTACCGCCTGCCGGATAAAACGCTTGTTTCGACGGGCATAACAAAACACGGCTTTGTTGATAAAACCTTTAAGCCGGTAAACCTGAAAAAAACGCATCCCGAAATGTGGGATAAGCTTGAGAAGCTGTTGTGATTTTGCATGGGACGCTTTTGCCGTACATAAGGTACAAAATAAAGGCGGCTGACGCTTTCGGCGTCGGCCGCCTTTTTGTGACGAATAAAAGCGCTTATGCACTCATTCAAATTAAAACGCGGGAAAGGTTGAAATTTTCCGCGTAATATTGTATAATAAAAGTGTTCGTGAAAACGAACAAAAAAATGGAACAAAATATTTAAAAGCATAAAAGAAACCGCAGGCAGCTTTCGGGAGCTGAAGGCAGCCGCGGAAATCGGAACGGAGATTAACGTGAAAGTTCCTTTCACGTTAAGCCTTCGGCGGATTAAATGGCCCGTGCGAAATTTTCCTCCCTGCGGTCGGAAACGCACATGGGCAAAAAATCTCTTATCATTCCTTGCTCCGCGGATAAGAGAGCATTTATATGTTGTTTGTGCCGGTGCGGAGCGGCGGAATGGAGATTTTTATGGAATATATCACTGCGCGTGAGGCGGCGCAAAAATGGAACATATCGGAACGGCTGGTTCAAAAATATTGTGCGGCGGGACGCATTGAGGGCGCAAAGAAATTTGGGAACTCATGGGGGATACCCGGTGATGCGCCGAAGCCGAAGGATCCGCGAAAAGCGGGGAAGGAACAGGCTGTACCGGGTAAAAGCGGCCGCGCCGTTTATTATCCCGGGCTTATGCCGCTTATGAGCACGGCGTTTGAACCGGGCAAATGCCTTGAAACAATACGGGAAATGCCCGAAGGCCCGCGCAGAAGCGTTGCGTTTGCGGAATATTATTATTTCTGCGGCCGGCATAAAGAGGCGCTGCGCGAAGCGGAGCTTCTGCTGACCGGCGAGGACAGGGATATACGTCTTTCCGCCTGCCTGATTTACGCCTATGCAAATCTTTCCGCCGGTCAGATACAGCGTGCGAGATATGCCCTGACGGCAATGCGCGAAATGCTCGGCGCGGCTGCGGAGGAGCAGCCGGAAATGCGTGCGGCGATGTCTTTTATTTCATTAACGGCGGCGGTGCTTCTGCATCTTCCGCTGCCGGAGAAGCTGCCGCCGGTGAAGGAATTCCTTCCGATGCTTCCAATGGGGCTCAGAATGTTTGCGATGTATGTAAACGCGCATTATATGTATCTGCAAAGGGATTACCAAAAGAGCCTCGGTATTGTTGAAGCAACGCTCGGTATGCAGACGGAGGAATATCCGATCCCTTCAATTTATCTGCATTTGCTTGCCGTTATGGATTATATGAGCCTGAAGCAAATGGACAAGGCAAGGCAGCATCTGCTTGCGGCATGGGAGCTTGCAAGGCCCGATGATTTGATCGAGGCCTTCGGCGAGCACCACGGACTTCTGGGCGGGATGCTGGAGGCTGTTATAAAGTCGGAATATCCGGAGGATTTTAAGCGTATCATAGCCATAACCTACAGGTTTTCCGCAGGATGGCGCAGGATACATAATCCCGATACGGGTCATGACGTGGCGGATAATCTGACGACGACGGAGTTTGCCGCGTCGATGCTTGCGGCGCGCGGCTGGACAAACGGGGAGATCGCGGACCATATGAATATTTCCGTGAACACGGTAAAATACCATATTGCAAACGCCATGCAAAAGCTTGGCATAGGAAAGCGGCAGGAACTGAAAAAGTATATGCTGCGGTAAAGAAAATTACATAGGGCTGCGCTAAAAGCGACGGCCCGTTTTTCTTTACCTACCCATTTTTGCCCTTTTGCCGGGTGGTTTCAAAACGGTGATTCCATGATATAATTAAATCAATAATAAGCGGAAAAGCAACGTATCAAAAGAATTTGAAAGTATCGGAAGGAAGGGAGATTTTTATGAAACACACCTTAGCGAAAAGAACAAAAGCAAAGCCGCAAAAACGGATATTTACGTCAATGCTTGCACTTGCACAGATGTTCCTTCTTTTGCCGCCGGCAGCGCCGCTTAATGCTATGGCGGCGGGCAATGTGGAATACACGCGCATTGAACCCGAGGCCGCGGTCTATAACGCATATACGGGAATCGACGAAAAGCTTTACGAGCGCGAAATAAACGCCGGCAGTTATTTTAATGCGGCAACAAAGGGCGAACTTTTCGGGCTGTCCTTTGAAGACAATATTGCCGGCACGAATGTGAGCTTCAAAATAGACGACAAGGAGATAGGCAGCATCAGAAAAAAAGAAAACAATCTGCAAACCTCCGCGTCGGCATCGTTTCACAACTATAAACATCAGCACACGTGGAAATCGGGCTTTTTGAACCTGAAAAAGAATACGGCAAACATTACAACGGCATGCATTATAGCCTACAGCTATAAAGTCGGCGTTTATAATTCAAGCCCTTCTCTGGCGGTAAACAGCCGCGATATGGCAAAAAATTATGAACGGCTTTCCACCGGCTACAGCCCTGTTTTCTCCTACGACAGCAGCATAGGCAGCGTGGTTTTCAGCGCAAGACTTCAGGGCACGATGTATGACGGCGGGAACCGCAGCTGCGCCTGCCCGGGAGATGCGTCCATAACAAATCCCGTTATTACGTTTATGGATAATAACGCGCCTTCCATCGTTTCGGTTGAGGGTATAGACAACAGGATATTAAAAGCGGGCGACACGGCGGAGCTTGCAGTCAAATTCGACGAGCCGATACGCTTTGCCGACGACAGCGCGGAGCATGATGATTTATACGTCAGCCTTGCGATAAAAGGCTTAAGCTCCGACAGATACCCGAAGGCAATGCTTGAAAAGCTCGATACCGACACGCTTTATTTTTCTTATACCGTTCCGTCCGATATGACAGATACGGAGCAAACAATAACGTCGGTCGATTTCAGCCCTCTGATGCGGGAATGCGAGCTTACCGTTGTTTTTGAGGACGAAAGCTTTACGCTGTCCGAAAGCGGGCTCAGTCTGACGAGCGATATGGGATACACGAGAGCGTCCTCGTATATCACCGATATAGCCGGAAACGGTATGCGGGAAACGGACAGGATGCGCAGCGTGACGGAAAGCTATATAGACACAAAAGCGCCGGCGCTTGCAAAGAACAGCGCCGTTGTAAACGCAAACAACGCCGAAATAAAAGAAATGCTCGGCTCGGACGATACAGACAACAGCGATATTTATCTCGGCGCAGGCGATTCGATAGAATACGGACTGGTATTCAGCGAGGTCCTTGATCTTGAGGACGGCGAGTATACAGGCTTTAAGGCAGTAACAAATATTGCGGACAGCAGCGGAAAAGCCGTTGAGCTTACGAGCGAATCGGTGTCAAAAATCGCGGCGGACAGCGGTGAATACGGGCTCGGCCCGTCAAAGGGAAGCGTTACATACGCGGATATGGGCACTCTCACTCTTGAGGAGGGTATGTCCTGCACCGACCCCGACGGCATCATACGCATAAAAAGCATAAGCTTTGGCGGAACTTTGAGCGATTTGGCAGATAACAAGCCGGAAATTTCGGAGGATGACGTAAACGCCGCAAATACGGCGACGATTTATTTGGATGTTGAGCCGCCGGAAATCACCACAACGCTGAACCAAACGGAGGGTGTTTATTCCGTTGTGCCGTATGCGGACGGCAGCGGCTTTTATTTCCCGTTTGAGATAAAAGACGATGCATCGGGTACAAACGGAATCGACGGCACGTTCAGATGGGACAAGGGAGAAAACAGCGTATACGGCAGCACCTACAAGTATGCCGTAACGGCCTCGGCGGAGGCTCCGTCCGAATGGCAAACGGGCCGCATGGGCTTTTCACACAGCTTTGACCAGATAGAAGGGCAGCAGTACCTTCATATAAAAAGGACGGACGGGGAAACGTATGAAATGCTCGGAACAACGCTGCATATCGCCGGCTGCGATTATGCCGGCAACAAATCGTCAAACGCCGCATTTAAAATAGATGCGGTTTGGGACAACACATATCCTCATGCTTCGCTGGGCGAGGTGAAAAAAGAGCTTAACGGCACGGGCGGCACGCTGACCGTAAACGTAAACCTCACCGAAACCACGGCATTAAACAGCGCGTATTACCTGTGGACAGATACGGCGGACGAGCCGCTGCCCGACGACTTCAGCCTTGTGCCGGCCGGCGATATAAGCGGTCAGACCGCCGCGGCTGTTACGATAACGGAAACATTGGCGGAGGGCGAGGACTTTAACAAATACTTGTGGGTAAAGGTTTCGGACAAAAACGGCAACGAAATGGTATACGGCCTCGGCAGGCAGCGGTATAATCTGGGCACGATCGATTACAGCGTCTCCGTGAGCGACGATTATTCCTACAGCCTTTACATATATTACGGGACGAACGATCCCGACGGGTTCCTGCTCGGACTGCACCCTGTGCCGGGGACGGACAATGAGTACTACGCCTGCGTAAACGGCGGTCAGACGTATGACCTCAACAACTGGTATAAGGTGTCCTCGGATGACAGAAGGAATTTTACCGTTATGGAGAAAACGGCTGCGGATAACGAATACCTGGAAAACTATCTTTTTAACAACAGTTCAGGCGGAACATATTCCGAAACCTTCGGATACCGCACGGGCGACTATCTGTTTTATATTATCTCGGGCGTCAGGGATGCGTTCGTTTTGGATGAAAACGGATATGTTTTAAGCGCGGGGAACGATTCGTATAACGTAAGCGAGGAAAGCTATTCCGTCCGCGCGCTCTCACCGTTTGACGAGGGTCAGGACTTTTATGAAGGAAGAAGCATTACCGCGCAGAGCGAGATACCGGAGCTTCCGGACACTTACTATTACTACAATAAAAACGAAGGTCTTTCCACCCTTGCCGGGCTGACGTTTGATATTGACCTGGGCACGGACACAATGGGCTGGAACTATGATGGGATTAATTTTGACACTTCCGTCTTTAGGGTAATCGGGAATAACGGCCAAAGCTATGAATTTAAGCTGAAACCGCAGCAAAAGCAATCCATCACCCTGCCGGAGGATGTGTATCCTACAGGCACGTACAGCGCCAGCTTACAGATTTATGCAAAAAATTCCGGGCAGAGCGGCCGCCCTTTGATCGAGAGCTATCCGGAAACGATCTACGTGGACGCGAGAACCGCGCCCGATACGGAGGATTTCGGCATAGACCGCATGGAGCTGAAATGCAGTATTTCGAATTATGATGAAAATTATAACTACAGGACAGGCATTACCGGGCAGGAGGTTTATCCCAACGGGGACATTATTTATTTTCCGACGTCCAATTCGACACATATGGAAACGTATGCCGGCGATGAGGACGAGCATCTCCTGCACACGCGCGGCGCCGTATATTACGAGTCGGAGGGCTCCGTAAGATATAACACAAATCTGCTGCTGTGGAATGTAACGGCGGGGCAGACGGAGGAGCTTGCGGCCGTAAATGTCAATGGGAACAATCCCGTTGATATACAGCTGTTTGACAAGGCCGAAGCGGAGGATTATATAAGCTCGCTTGACCCGGAGGATCCCGCGGACGGAGGCAGCGCGCCCTTGTGCCTGATCAAAAATACTGTGAATGTGATCGCGGTGCGCGCGGCGCTCGGCAACGGCAGGAAGTCGGAGATAAAGTATTATAATATTTATCCTTCGTACCTTGAGATGACGGGAAATATCTCCACGCAGAAAAACGATGACGGCAGCTTTGTGCGCGACGACAGCCGGCTTATATATACGCCGGGCGAAGAACAGTCCATGGACGGGATTCGCATATATGCCGCAGGCGGCGCAGGCGAGAAAAAAGAACTGCTGCCGCAGCCGGACGGCACCTACAGCTGCGACGCCGATTCGGGCAAAATATGGAATTACTTCCATGCCGTAGACCGGTACGGAAGCATTTATTACTTCGGTGAGCGTGTAAACACATGGCGCGACAATGAAGCTCCCGTTATCACATACGACGGCTGTGAACAAAACGGCAGCAATTATATTATAAGGCTCAGCATAGACGATCTGTCGCTCTGGGAATACAAATACGACAACCCAACAAAGCTCAGGCTTACGTTTGACGAGGAGTATTCGGCACGTCTCGGATACGGGGAAGGGCAGCAGGCGTCTTTCGAAGTGACAATAGATGAATTCAATGATTACATGAATGGGATAACGCCCGATGACGATAAAGAATTTCTCTGGGAAGCAGAGGATGTAAGCAGCACAGGCATCTATCGCGTTGAAGCGATACGGACAAACGACCCTTTTGATTCGCGCATGGAAGTCGCTGTTTACGGCGCGCTTAAATACGACCCGGACGAGGAGGAGGGCGCTGCCTTCAGCTTCGATGTGACTGCCGAAGCGGCCGACCGATTCGGCTATACGGGCTCCGCTGCAATAGAGGGCATATCGGCAGCAAACACAAAGCCCCATGCCATAGAGGACGGGAACGCAGAACCGGAATATCAGCAAATAAACGAGAGCTTTGACTATGGACTGAATCTATCGTTCAACACGTCTGTACAGCCCGAAAGCTCATGGATATTGCCGCAGCCCGAAGGCTATCAAACAGCATGGCTCGATGGGTTCCCAATCACAAAAGACGGGACGGCTGAGATCTCCTTCTATGATATATTCGGTACTCTTTATACTCAGGAAATTGAACTTGTCGACGTATTTGGCGACTATGGCGTTGATTTAACAATATCTCCCGAAACCTATACACAAGAGACAATTACAATTTCGGCACGTATGGCAGATGAAAATACGGATAAATTACTCAAGTTTTGGGAAGTTAAGGGCGACTGGATGGACGAGATCAAGGGAGAAAATAATGAAACCCTGCCTCCTGCCAAGGAAAGAACCGTTGTACGGCAGAAAAATGGGCTTGTCATATTATCTGTCTATGACGAGGGTCAGTCAGGTGGTAACGGAGATGAGCTTACCATACATATTGACAATATGGCAAACGAAGCGCCGGTGGCACAGCCGCTGTTCTATTTTGACCAGTACGGAGAGGAATATACCGAGGAAGAACTTTCGGAAAAATTCCCCGACGGGTTCGAAACAACGAGCTATGTTGAAGTATACTACGAAACGAGCAGGTTTGTGCAGCCGATCGACGGCACGAGCGACAGAGTAAGGTTTACGTATAACGATACCGACACATCGTATCTCTTTAAGTACGAGGATGATTTCGGAAACACGGGCAGCCTGGAGATAGACCTTGCGGATTACGGCATAACGTTTGATGTGCCGCCGGAGCCGTATAAGGACGAATCGGCCCCGACGCTTACTGTCGATGTATATGCAAGGCTTTTTGACAGCTATACTGCCGCGGGAGCCTTTTCAAAGGATACCGAGCCGGAGGAGGTGGCACGGGAATTTGAAAACATCGGCTATGTGCAGGGCTACAGCATGAAAATCGGCGCCGATGATTATTCGAGTTATAAAATCGTTGTGCTTGAGAGCCCGCCCTCGGCGCTGACATACGGCGGAGCCGTGAGCGACACGATTGCGGGCGTCGGCATATCGGGAAATACCGTAACGGTTTCGGCCGATATTGAAAGCGACTTTACAATTGCGGCGGTGGACAATGCGGCGGCGGAAACCGCGGCGGGAAAAGATAATTTCTCATACGCAACGGTAAAAGCCGAGGCTTTGAAGGCTTGGTTTGATACAACAAAGCCGGCTGCCGAGCAAAAAATCGTTCCGAACGGTCTGTATGAGCAGATTGCGTATGTGAGATTTACGGATAAAGCCGATAACGGCGATGAAATAGATCCATCCACGGTTACTGTCCTGAATATCGGCTCGCTTGAGCCGGAAACGGCGGGAGAGTACGCGGGGTGGTATAAGCTGGTATTTACGGAGAATACCTCGGAGGAGATTGTGTTCCAAGACCATGTCGGGAACATGGGCGATAAAACGGTAATAGAAGCTTCGGGACTTGATACCGAAGCGCCGGAGCTGACAACGTCATGGACGCCGCCGTATGTTTCGGAAAGCGGCGAAATAGACACGGGACGCTACACGCAAAAGACGGTAAACACTTCCGTGTATGCGCATATAAACGCCGATAAGGCAATCGACGCCGCAAAAGTCCGCCTGACACACTACACCTATGACGGAGCGGACTGGATAGAGCTTGCGGACGGAAACATAGATAATATCCTGGACTGCGGCGCAAGCTATACGGTAAATACGGAGGGCATTTCCGTATGCTTTGAGCAGGACGGCATAGGGCTGCGGTTCAGCGTTCCCGCTCCGAACGGAAGGAGCGCTGCGGCGGAGGCGTATCTGCCCGAGGGAGTTATAGACAAAGCAGTTCCAGTAATTACGGCGGAAACGGCAGAGCTGAAAAGAAAAGGCTTTACTGTCCCGTATGCGGTAAGCGTTAAAATGATCCCGAATAAACCCGTTTACTGCTCAAATTACGGTACGTCCGGCAAGACGTATGACAATTCGGCGCCGCTTGAGTTTACGATCACCCAAAACGGCACGTTTGAGTACAGCTTTGTTGACGACGCGGGGAACTTTGCGTCGGCGCGGGTGACAGCAGATAATATTGACGCGTCGGCGCCCAAGCTTACGCTTACGCCCGATCCTTCGGAGCTTCCCGTTACGGATACGGACAGCAAAATAACGGTAACATCGGACGAGGACTGCACGCTGACCTTTGACGGGCAGACGTATAGCCTGAAGGCAGACGGCGCGCATGAGCTTTCCTTCGGGAAAAGCGGCGTTTATTCGCTTATCGCGGCAGACGCGGCGGGGAATGAAAGCATAATAAATATCCCGGTCGGCAATGTTGATAAAACGCCGCCCGAAATCAGCTTTGAAAACGGTACCGTGCGTATACGTCAGGACAGCGGCGCGGAGGAGCTTGCGGCGGCTCTCGATACGGGAGTGACGGCATGGGAGCCCGAAACGCAGCAGCTTATAGATGACTGGACTTACGATACAAGCGCGGTTGAGCTTTCGGCTGTCGGCATATATAATGTTGTATACACGGCAAAAGACGCTGCCGGAAATATAAAAACAGCCGTAAGATACGTTTCGGTTTACGATAAAAACAGCCCGGGTATTTATATTGACGGCGATTTGATCGAGCCGGAGGGCACAACGGTCCTCAGCGAGGGAGAGCATGAAATACAGGCAGACAATATTACGGAAATTGCCGCCGGTGTTTTGGAGCCTTATACGGTTAAAATAAGCAAGGGGATTTTAACAATCGGCCAGATAAAGTCAAAACGGGCCGACGTCCCGATAGACAGCAGCGGAAAATTCACAATCACACCGGGATTTTACACGGTATCTGTTATAACGCAGAGCAGAAAAACATTCCGTGCGATTCTCTTTGTGGAAAAGTAAGGAGGCGAAAACATGAAAAGAATTATAGCTTGCTTGCTGAGCGCAGTTATGTTTCTGGGCATTGCGCCCGTATACGAGGTCATCGCGCTTGCGGCGGAGCACGAAGCGTATTCGATTGACAACGGGTATATCCGCGTTCGGGTTTCAAGGGAAAACGGCGGATTTGCCATAAACACCGTAAGCGGCGATACTTTGAAAAAATCAGATAACAACAAAGAGCTGCTGTTCCATACGGGAGAATACGATACGTCGTTTGTTTCCTTCCGCGTAACGGAAGCGGACGGAACGCAGAAGGATTATATCTTCGGCGGCGAATACGGCGACAGCGGTGATCCGAGCCGCAGAGGAGTGACGGTGACGCAGGAAACGGAGAACGGCGATATTACTGCCGTATGGTCTGTTGAGAGCTATACGTTTACGCAGACGATCTCCCTGGCAAACGAAAGCTCAAACGAGCACGGAATGGTTTCCGTTTCGCTGAGCGCTTCAAACAGCGGCGGAAGCAATGCGGATATCAAGGCGCGTGTCCTTTTGGACACCGCCTTGGGCGGCAATGACTACGGAACGTACCGGGCGGTGGACGAGGATTCCGTAACTCACTCGATTTCCACGGAACAGATTTTGGACGGTACGGATTACCCGATCCCGCAGAACTTCTATTGCGTCGATAATGTTTTTGATACGGCGATCACGGCATTTTCGGTAAACAGCCCGCAGGCAATGCCTTATCGGGCGGCTTTCGGGCATTGGAACAATCTGGCGTCGACGCTGTTTGATTTTACGCCGGACAGCTCCGTGGATTTTACAAAAATACAGAATGATTATCTGACGGCTGACAGCGCATACGCCCTCTATTACGATATGGGCAGCGTGGGAAGCGCCCCGGCGGGCATTGTAACGTATTACGGCGTTTATTCGCATAAGGATGTGCCGGCGGCGGAAAAAGCGGCCGTTGACGTATCGGTACCGCTAAGGCTTGAATTAAACGATACAAGAGATGATTATATAAGGCTTACAGACGAGGGCGTTGCGGATTTTACGGCCGGCGTTACGTTTGAAAATTACGCGTCGGATAGTGCAGAGGATTACAAAAATCTTTCGCTGGTGGTTAGAACCACGGAGAATCTGCGTGTTTTGGGAGATATGGGCGCGGAAAACAATTCTCAGTTTGCTTCGTCCGATCCGTTTATAATTACATATACCGATGTAAAGGTCGGGGACATAAATTCAAAAACGCTTTATTTCCAGGCGAACGTGACGGATACGGCGGCTTACGAGCGCATTACGATAGGCGTATACGATACGTCGGAAACACAGGGCGCAATCGCTGAGGAAAAAAAGCTTGGTGAAAAAACGGCGTATATCCTCCTGCCGAGCGGCGACGGGAGTATCCCGGAGGTAAGCTTCACGGAAATGACGCCGAAGGTCGTTTATTCATCGGGAACAAGGCATCTGTATGTTACGGTCAAAAATCCGGCGCTGCTGGATAACCGCGGCAACTGGAATCTTACCGCCCGCAGCGTGGACGGGAAAACGTCGCATACGATAGCCCATGAATATATCGGCATAAAAGACGGCGTGATGGACGTTGAGATAGACGATTCCGTAAAGCTTGCGCCGGGAAGCTGGTATTTGCAGCTTGAGTGGACCGACGCGGCTGTTTCGGAGGGTGTTGTAAGCGAGGAATACAGGAATCAGACGGCGGCTTGCTTAAACTTTACTGTGTCGGAGGATATAAAATACAAAAACGACAGCTACGGGATATTAACCGTTGTAAAATATCAGAGCGGCGGAAATTTCACTTATAAAATACAAACGTTCGGGAATGAGGAGGAGTTTAATACCTTCAAGGCTGCCGGCGGTTTTTCGGAAATACTTCTGATATTCAGAGGGGAATTTTCAAAATCGACATATACGCTGGAGGACGGCGTTTCAAAGCGGACTTATTACACCGCAACAAGCACAAAAAACGTCAACGAGGAAACAAGGGAATACGAGGTTGATAACTGCGTCAGCATAAACGGCGCCATGGACTTTGAAAACGGCAAAATGTCGGTGTATTACGATACCGACAGCCCGGAGGGGCAGGAGCCGGCAAGCGACGTTATAGTTGAGTTTGACGGAGAGCTTTTGACAAGCAACGCCCGCACCTCAATATGGACGGGCAAATCGGGTCTTACAAGGCTCGAGCAGGGAAAGAGCTACTCGCTTGTACCGTATGACAAAAACGGCGTCCGCGATAAAAACTTCAGCGACAACACAATTATGCTTGTGTGGCCGACGATATACAGCGTTGGTCAGACGATTGCCGGCATGGTGTTCAATATGGCATACGGCGAGCTGGGCGTTATGAAGGACAACGGGACGGAAATTGGACGTGTGATTTCCTTCTCGGCAAGCCTTAATCTGGACTTTATAAAAGCGCCGGAGCCGTCGGGCGAAAGCCTTGCGGAAAATCCCGATCAGTCTTTGAGCACAACGTATTGGCAGAAGCTGAAGGATTTCTGGAGCAATTATAAAGAAGCGCAGAGTGTGGACAGCTATGTCTACACAAATAACGACGCTCTTTACAAAGCGTACGATTGGTCGCACATAGACGAAAGCGGGCAAAACGACAGGGGCGTATCGGGCTCCGTAATGGTCCGCGATATTCTTTACGGCTGCGGTCAGGGCTTTGTCGGCGTGAATTTCAAAGTGGGAGTGGTTGTTAAAAACTATATTTCGGCATTGCCGAATGTTACGGGAACGCTTGAGGTCAACACAATAAACGATTGGTCGTTTGCCTTTAACGGTAACATGAGCCTTGCAAGATTTTCTCTGGAGGCAAAGCTTTCGTTCAAGAGCCGCAATGACGTCCCCGTGCCGGACGATATTTACTTCTATATAGGAGGATTTGAGCCGGGGCTTAATATAGACGGCTGCGGAGTTGTCTGGCTGAAGGGCGGCGGAGGCGGAATAAGCGACCTTTACGACACGATATTTATGACAGATTCCGTGCCGCCTCTTAAGCTGATAGTGACGGCAAGCTTCAGTATTGTCCAGGTGCTGGACGGCAAGGCGACGTTATCTGTCGGTGCGACGGGAATCAGCCTGAACGCCAACAACCTTAAAATTTTCGGCACGATCGACGCCATAAGGCGGATAAGCTTAGGGCTCGAATGGTATCCGGGGATCGATTTGCAGGCGTCAATATCCGTAAACCTGTTCCAGGGCGTTATACAGGGCGGAGGATATATTGTCCTTATCGGCGAAAACTACACAGACTGGTTTTTTGAGATGTTTGCCCATGCGTCGATCAATATACCGCAGTCGGTGCCCGTATTCGGCGGGGCAACCGTGGCGGGGGCGGATCTCGGCATCAGCACCGAAAAGATTTGGGGAAATGTTGAGATACTGCTTGTAAGCGTCGGAATAGCCTATTACTGGGGCGAAAACGAAGTAAGCTTCGGAACGGGAGATTCGCTTGCAAAGCCCACCTTCCCGGAATTGCTTGGTCATGAGGACGTTCCCGTATATTACGACGAGGAGCGCGGACAAACGCTTTATGCGCGGTTTGGGACAAATATTTCCGGCGCCCGCGAGGCGGAGGTTATAGACATGTCGGGCGTCCCGAAGCTTTTTGATGCAAATCTGTCGTCAAGCGGAGATCTTGTGCTGCATAAGTTCAATCTCGGAAGCTATAATGAAGGTGCGGCAGCGATCGTCAGGATCGACTACGACGCAGAAAGCCTTGAAGATGCAAAGCAAATTGCGCAGAGCTTTAAGGTAAATTCAAGCATGAATATGGACGGCGCCGCCTACGGCAATATTATATACGACGGCGGCAGCGAGGACAGCGCAAATACGAACATCACATTTGATTCCGAAACAAATAAGGCGACATATGCGTTTACCGTAACGGGCGCAGAAAATTACAATAAAGACTGGTACATTTCAACCGGCTCGGCAAAAGCAAGCGTTATACTTTACAACGTTGACCCCGTCCCGGGGCTGACAAGCATAAGCGGGACGGTCAGCGGCAATGAGCTTAGCGTTGAATGGAGCGGCATAAAAACAGACGAGCTCGATAAAATAAGCTTCTATCTGACTGAAAGCAGCGATCCGGCGTCGGATAACGGCGGAAGGCTCATTTGTATCGAAGATGATAAAGCCGTGCTTTCGGGAACGGGCGCAAGGCTTGAAATCCCTGCCGATATGACGTCGGGAGAATATTATCTGCGCGCCGTGTATTCGAAAGAGGATATGGTAAACAGCGCGGTTTACAGCACCGAAAAGCTTTCATACACAAACGGTAATATGCCGGCGGAGGCCGTAATCTCGGAGGCTTATCCGGCAGGCAATCTGGAGCTTGGCATTAAAATAGAAGAAACAGACGATCCGAAAACAACGGGATATTCCGTATCGGTTTACGGCGAGGATCAAACGGTAACGGACGTAAGCGGCCTTACGTATGACAAAGCCGAAACGGGAGAAACTGTAATTACAATAGGCGGAAGCTATACGGGAATTGACGAAAACGGCAATGAGGAACAAAAAGGACTTTCGGCGGGACAAAAATACAAGGCGGGCATAAAGCCGTATTACCTGCTTGATACCGACGGCAACGGCGAAAACGATACGGTCGTTTACGGAGAGGAAGTGTTTACAAGCCTGATAACGATGCCCGAAATGACAACGCCGGAAATCTCCGTCAGGGCAGATGCGGAAAAACAGGAGATCACCGAAACGGTCATGGCCGACCATGACGGCGATCCGGAAACGCCGGCCCAGGAGGTGCAGGTCGTAAGGGAAACGTACACGTCGCAGAACATTACCTTTACGGCAGAGGCGACCGAAAACGTAACGGGAGAATGGGGCGTTGACGGCGGCCTTGAAGCTGACGGCGACGGATACAGAAGCGGAGCATACGGGACGTTTTCCGATACGGCGAGCATCTCGATTCCGCTGACGGAGCTGAAGGAAGGCGGGCATACGCTTACCTTCAGGGGCGAGGATAACGAAGGCGACGGATTCCAGTACAGCTATGCTTTTGAGGTTGACACAACGCCGCCGCGGCTGATGCTTTCGGCACCGCTTAACGGGAGCACGTTCGGCAGGGACGGCAGGCTTACCGTAAGCGGCGTAACTGACAGCGACGCAAAATTTACGATAACCTCGGACGGAGTTGAAATCTGTTCCGGAAAAACAGTTTCGGAGCTTGGCGGCAGCATAGACAGAGACGGAATATTCAGCTTTGACGTTGATTTGTATGCGCCAAACGACGCTTCGCAAAGGGATATTGTAATAACGGCTTCCGATGATGCGGGAAACACCGTGTCGGAAAACGTCAGCGTAACGCACGGCGGTCTTGCAAACCTGAAGGGCGTAAAGCTGCTTGTAAACGGCAATGTTATAGATAACGGAAACATACCGGCCGTTGATTCCGATACAACGGTTGAGCTGTCGCTTGCCGGTGTGGCGGAGGACGGAACGGTATTTAACATAACAAGCCCCAATATTATCTGGAGAGCCGCTGCCGTTGAAGGCGAAGCGTATATCGACGCGGACGGAAGGCTTGAAATAGGCAAAGCATCGCACGGTATAGCGGAGGGCGGACTGGAGGTAACAAAGGGCGCTTATATAAGCGACGCGGTGAGCTTCGGCGCGGCGCTTGAGCAGGGCACCGTAACTGTAATTTCAACTATCGGAGGAAAAGCCTCGGGCGGCGGGCAATATGCCGCCGGGGATATGGTAACGCTTACGGCAGTGCCCGATAACGGCTATGTTTTTGACGGCTGGGAAATTACGGGCATTGACGTTAGCGACACAAGCTCCGCCGTAATAAGCTTTGTAATGCCCGATTCTCCTGTAAGCGCAGCCGCAAAATTCAAGGCAAAAAGCACCGGCGGCGGTGCCTCCGGCGGCGCGGGAACGGGTTCCGGTTCGGGCATACTGCTTCCCGTATCCGATATTTTGACAACAATAAACGCCGAGGCAGGGGAGCTTGTTGAGTACAGGCCGACAAAGGCCGTGAGCGACGAGGATAAAATCGTTGCCCGGTACAGCACGGACGGCGGGAAAACGTATAAGACGGCGGCGAAGTGTGCCGTAATTGACGGAGTGTTTACGTTCATAGCGCCGGCTGACGCCGCGTACAGGATTGTTGTTGCCGGCGGAATGAAATTTGCCGACGTGCGGGAAAGCGACTGGTTCTGCGATTACGTGGATTTTGCATCGGTGAGAGAAATAGTGAACGGCATCGGAGACGGGCTGTATAATCCCGGCGGGACGCTGACGCGCGCGATGTTCGTAACGATGCTCGGAAGAATCCACGGAGAACTCGGAACATATGACAGGCACGGCTTCACGGATGTTTCGCAGGGCTCGTGGTACGATGAATATGTATCATGGGCGGCGCATAACGGTATAGTCGAGGGCTACGATGCGGAAAGCTTCGGTCCCGACGACAGCGTAACAAGGGAGCAGATCTGCGCCATGCTTTACCGTTATCTCACGCTTGAGGGCTGCAAAGCGGAGGCCGGTTCGCTTGACGAATTTACTGACAGCGGTTCGGTAAGCGGCTGGGCTTACGAAGCCGTATCGGCAATTAAGGGCTTTGATATTATAAACGGCTATGAGGACGGAAGCTTTAAGCCGCAGGGTGCGGCCACGCGCGCGGAAGCCGCGGCGATGTTTACAAGATTGGTTTATACGCTGCTTAGAAATAAATAAGCCTATGAAAAAAATACTGATACTCATATTGCCGGTAATGATTTTCATGACGGAGGCGGCATATGCCGCCTCCGTTAAAATCGGCGTGATCGATACGGGCGTTACGCAAAAGAAAAATATGTTTGATACGGAACGTATCATTGACGGAAGGAACTATGTTTTTGAAGACGGCGGCACAGATGATACGGTCGGACACGGAACGAGAGTCGCAAGCTTGATTATCGGCACGTCTGACGGTGAGATATGTTCTCCGTCGGAGGAGAGCAAAATAGTGCCGCTGGTGTATTATTCGGAGTATCCGTCGGGCGTTGCCGCAAACGGAGGGATAGAAGCGATTTGCGGCGCCGTATACGATGCGGTCAATATTTACGGCTGCAAAATCATAAATATCAGCAGCGGCGTGTCAAAGGGAAGCGCGGAATTGAAAAGTGCCGTGGATTATGCGGAGGAAAAAGGCGTTTTGATAATATCGGCATGCGGAAACGACGGCGGGGACGTTTACTATCCTGCCGCCTACGGTACGGTTATCGGCGTCGGCAGCCATAACGGCAGCTTTGAGCCCTCCGGTTTTTCCTGCACAGGCAGCGGGATAGATATGCTTTTTGAGGGCGAGAATATAAAAGCCGCGTCAATAAAGAACTCGGAGGATTATGAATTTGTTGACGGCACATCGTATTCGGCGGCGCTTGTCACATCATATGCCGCCGCGGCGCTTGAAGCTTATCCGGAGCTTTTGCCGCGCCGTGCAAGATATTTTATGCGGATAAGCTGTGATGATATATGCGGAGAAGGATATGACGAAAAAAGCGGGTACGGTATATTTAATCCGGATCTCTTTTACAAAAATCTAAGCCTTTTTGACCGGGGTGAAATTTCATGTTTTTCCGACGTCAAAAAGGAGGACTGGTATTTTGACAGCGTTTACCGCGCGGAACAGAGCGGCTTGCTGCTCGGCGTGTCCGATACGGAATTTGCGCCGGATGAACCGATAACGCGCGCAATGCTTGTTACGGTGCTTTACAGAGCGGAGGGGCAGCCGGGAACAAACGGAACTAATAAATTTAACGACGTTGCCGAAGATGCGTATTATGCCGAAGCCGTAGGCTGGGCGGCGGAGAACGAGCTTGTTTTCGGAAGCTCCGATGCGGTGTTTGCGCCCGTGCGCGCCATTACGCGTGAAGAGCTGGCGGCTGTAATGAACCGCTATGCTAAATATAAGGGCATGGGCACGGACAGCCGCGGCGGGCTTGATGTATTTGCCGATGCGGACGGCGTTTCCGGCTGGGCAAGGGAAAATGTCGAATGGGCCGTCGGGTACGGACTGCTTGGCGGGAAAGAAAACAATCGCCTTGACCCCCGCGGGCTCACAACGCGTGCGGAGGCCGCGGCGGTGCTGGACCGCTTTTTTTGAAAACGAACGGTGAGTTAAAATTACAGGGCTGCCGCTCTCGGTGCGGATTGTTCCGCGCCCGAAGGCGAGCAGCCCTGTGATATATTTAATGCCCCAAAATCATAACGGGAATTATGACAATTCCTTATCTATTGCTTCGGCTGCGGCTTTGCCGGCGCCCATTGCAAGTATTACCGTTGCGGCTCCCGTTACGGTATCGCCGCCGGCGTATACGTGCTCCTTTGACGTCTTGCCCGTTTCGGGGTCTGCCACAATGCAGCCGCGCCTGTTTGTTTCAAGCCCTTTTGTTGTTTTTCTTATAAGCGGGTTCGGCGACTGGCCTATAGCAACAACAACGGTGTCTATATCGAGCATTTCTTCGCTGCCCGCTACGGGAACGGGTCTGCGCCTGCCCGATTCGTCCGGCTCGCCGAGCTCCATATGAATAACCTCTGCGCCCTTCACCCAGCCGTTTTCGTCGCCTATAAGCCTTGTCGGGTTCTGAAGCAGCTTGAATATTATCCCTTCGGCCTCCGCGTGCTCAACCTCCTCCGCTCTTGCGGGAAGCTCCGCCTTGCCGCGCCTGTAAACGATATAAACGTTTTCAGCGCCCAAACGCTTTGCAGAACGCGCCGCGTCCATGGCAACGTTTCCGCCGCCGAATACGGCAACGTTTTTGCCCACGTAAACGGGCGTGTCGTATTCGGGGAATTTATAGCCCTTCATAAGGTTTATTCTCGTTAAAAATTCGTTTGCGCTGTAAACGCCGTTAAGGTTTTCGCCCTCTATCCCCATAAACGACGGAAGCCCCGCTCCCGTGCCTATGTATACGGCGTCGTAGCCCATATCCTCCAAAAGCTCGTCAACCGTTATCGTTTTGCCGACAACAACGTTTGTTTCTATATCAACGCCCATTTCGCGCAGGTTATCGATTTCCTTTTGAACTATATCCTTCGGCAGCCTGAATTCGGGTATGCCGTACATCAGAACGCCGCCGGGTGTGTGGAACGCTTCGTATACGGTAACGGAATATCCCTTTTTTGCAAGGTCGCCGGCAGCCGTAAGCCCCGACGGGCCCGAGCCGACAACGGCTACCTTTTTGCCGTTCAAAACGGGCTTTTCCGTTTTCTCCTTAACGTTTTTCATGTGGTAGTCGGCAACAAAGCGCTCAAGACGTCCTATACCTACGCTTTCGCCCTTTATTCCGCGCACGCATTTTGACTCGCACTGCTTTTCCTGCGGACATACCCTGCCGCATACCGCGGGAAGCGCGTTTGTTTCCTTTATTTTCTGATAAGCGCCTTCAAAATCGCCGTCGGCAACAAGCGCGATAAATTCCGGTATCTTTACGGCAACGGGACATCCCTGCATACAAGGCTTGTTTTTGCAGTGAAGGCATCTTTGCGCTTCGTCTATTGCCATTTCCTCGGTGTAGCCCGTTGTGACCTCAAGGAAATTCTTGTTTCTCACATCGGCCGGCTGCTCCGGCATCGGGTTTTTATCCAATCTCATATTAGGCATCGTAATTCTGCTCCTTTCGCGTTTCGGCTTTTATTTATGCTGTATACCTATACGGCAGTGACCCTCATCGCATGAGCGCTGCTCGTATTCCTTGAACATCCTTGAACGCTTCATTGCGCTGTCCCAGTCGATAAGATGGCCGTCAAAGTCGGGGCCGTCAACGCACGCGAATTTTGTTTCGCCGCCTACGGTAACGCGGCAGCCGCCGCACATTCCCGTGCCGTCTATCATTATCGGGTTCATCGAAACCGTTGTTTTTATGCCGTATTCCTTTGTGAGAGCGCATACGGCCCTCATCATAACAAGCGGCCCTATCGCAATAACCTCGTCAAACTTTTCGCCCGATTCCAAAAGCTCCTTAAGTCTGTCGGTAACAAAGCCCTTTAAACCGTTTGAGCCGTCGTCCGTCGTTATGATGAGCCTGTCGGAAACGGCGTTTAATTCGTCCTCCAAAATTATAAGGTCTTTATCCCTAAAGCCCGTTATAACGGTAACGTCGGCGCCCATAGAATGAAGCTTCTTTGCCTGCGGATACGCAATCGCCGTTCCGAGGCCTCCGCCTATAACGGCAGCCTTCTTTATGCCTTCAAGCGGCGTGGGCATACCGAGCGGCCCGACAAAATCGAGAAGCTCCGCACCCTCCGGCACTTCGGCAAGGTCGCGCGTTGTTTTCCCGACAATCTGGACGATTATCGTTACAGTGCCCTTTTCACGGTCGAAATCGGCAATTGTAAACGGTACTCTTTCGCCGTATTCGTCTATGCGAAGTATTATAAACTGACCGGGCTCCGCCTTTGCCGCGATGAGCGGCGCTTCAACCTCCATGAGAAATATCTGGGGATTAAGCACTTTTTTTGTTACTATTTTATATGGCATATTATCACCTCATAATATTTTAATGTCGCATTTGTGTTTGGCTGTCATATATCCGATAAATATAATATCACAAACGGCGCGTTTTTTCAATAGGCGGCGGAAGTTTTCGTGCGGAAAATAGAATTTTTTGAGGGAAGGCGGCGCGGCGCCGTGTGAAATATGAACAAAAAATAAATTTTTCTTGGGAAATACCAAAATAATATTGAAATTTTTATATTTTAGATATATACTATTATAATGTATAAGCGGGAGCGGAGCCTCCCGGGAAAATCAAAACGGGAATTTCGGGCGCGTTCGGTGCGCGCCGGAACGGGAAAAGCTATGTTCGGTTACATTGTGCCGTGCAAAAAACAGCTCGGCGAGGCTGACAGCAAAATATTCGGCTCGTATTACTGCGGACTGTGCAAGGCGATGGGCAGGCAGTGCTCACAGCTTTCGCGGCTGGGGCTCAGCTACGATGCGTCGTTTCTTGCTATGGTGCTTTCCGCCGTGACGGGGGAGGAGCATGAGGAACGCGAGGAACGCTGCATTGTGCATCCGTTAAAAAAACGTCCGTGCATAAAGCGCGATACGTCTGTTGATTACGCGGCGTGCACCGGAGTGATGCTTATGTATCTGAAGCTGCTTGACGACGTCCGCGACGAGCACAGCATAAAGGCGCTTTTTGCGATGTCGCTTATGAGCGGCGGCGCGCGCCGTGCAAGAAAGCGGTATCCGGACGAGTATGCGTATATAAAAAAATGCCTTGACGAGCTCAGTGCGGTCGAGAGCGAAAACGATTATGACATTGACCGCGCCGCGGACTGCTTTGCGCGTATACTTCAAAGGCTTTTCACACCGGATTTTATAACAGATAAAAATACGCGCCGCGCCCTTGACTGGTTCGGCTACAATATAGGAAGATGGATATTTGTTCTTGACGCCGTAAACGATCTCGAGAAGGATTACAGAAACCATGAGTATAATCCGCTGCTCGGCGATTTTGACGGCGGCGATATTTCGGCCTACAGGGAAAAATGCGCGAAGGAGCTTGAGGTTTCGCTTACGTACACGCTCGGCAATGCCGCGTCGTCGTTTGAGCTTATCGATATAAAGCGGAACGGCAGCGTTCTCGGCGCTATGATTTATGACAGTCTGCGTCTCAAACAGCAGGCAGTGCTTAATAAAGGAGATAATAATGGATCCATATGAAGTTCTCGGAGTCCCGAGAGACGCAGATGAGGAAACGATAAAAAAGGCTTACAGGGAGCTTATAAAAAAGTATCATCCCGATAAGTATATAAACAGTCCGCTGGCCGATATGGCAAGCGAAAAAACGAAGGAGATAAACAAGGCATACGATATGCTCACCGGCAAAAACGCCGATACGGGCGGCGGGCAAAGCGCCTACGGACCGTTCGGCGGCTACGGACATTACGGTCAGCGCTACACCTACAGGGCAGGCTCCGACAGCTATATGAACGTCCGTGCGCTGCTGAATATGGGCAGGGCATCGGAGGCCGAAGCGATGCTTAACCGCCTTCCGAAAAATGCAGAATGGTATTTTCTCATGGGCGTTGTTTGTCTCAGAAAGGGCTGGTATGATCAAGGAGTAACCAATATAAGGCGCGCGTGCGAGCTCGACCCGAACAATATAGAATACCGCAGCGCGCTTGACAATATAACGCGGCAGAATACAACCTACACAACGCACACAACAACGACGACGGGCGTTGACCCGTGCGGCGTGGGCGCGTGCCCGTGCTGGTGCATACCGTGCTTCTGCCCGTGCGACTGCATGCCGTGCTGCTGCTGATACGCACGCGGGATGTGACAGATATTATGCCGCATATGCGGCGGAACGGAGAATAAATATACGATGGAAAATAAGGAACAGCATATAACCTCCATAGGCGGGCAAGCCGTTATGGAGGGAGTTATGATGAGAGGACCGTATAAAACGGCCGTGTCCGTCAGGAAGCCCGACGGAGAGATAGCAACAAAAATAGAGGAAAACGGAGTTAAAACGCGTCCAAAAATATGCCGCCTGCCCATAATCCGCGGCTGCGTAAACTTTTTCGATTCGCTTGTTATAGGCATGAAGGCACTTATGTA
>DVLU01000024.1 GCA_018715365.1 Candidatus Ornithomonoglobus intestinigallinarum
CGCCCTGAGGGCGCCCTTGACATGCCGGAATTTTTATGATATATTGTAGCTGGGCAGGACGAATGCCCTGCCCTGAAAAATATAAATTTTACCACAGAAGCTTAATTTACAGAAAAAAATTCGCACGCCCGCATTGAGCGGGCTGTCGCTTTTAGCGGCAGCCCCTTTGCTATGCACTTAAACCATACATTCCTTTTCCATTTCAAGCAGCCTGTCTATTATCCTTCCCGCGGCATCGTCCTTTGACATTTTGGGCAGGCGTATTTCCCTGTCGGCGGAAATAAGCGTTATCACGTTCGTATCAACGCCGAAGCCCGCGCCCTCCTCCTTAATGCTGTTTGCCGCAATAAGATCGATATTTTTCCCGGCAAGCTTTTTCCGCGAATTTTCGAGCACGTTTTCCGTTTCCATGGAGAACCCGCAAATCAACTGGCCGGCGCGCCTGTTTTTGCCGAGCTGCGCCAAAATATCGGTTGTACGCTCAAGCTCTATTGTCATGCCGTCCCCTTGCTTTTTTATTTTTTCATCGCTTACGCTTTTCGGCCTGTAATCGGCAACGGCCGCGGCCTTTATTATAATATCGCTTTCCTTTGCCGCCTCAAACACGGCGTCTGCCATATCTGCCGCCGATTCCGTCCTTATCACCCTGACAAACGGCGGCAGCTCCGTTTCAACCGCTCCCGCAACAAGCGTCACGTCCGCGCCGCGGAGCATTGCGTTTTTTGCAACGGCAGCGCCCATTTTGCCGGTGGAATGATTCGTTATAAACCGCACCGGGTCTATCGCCTCCCTTGTTGCGCCGGCGGTGACGAGCACCTTTCTGCCGTCAAGGTCGTGCGGCATGGCGATATGCTTCAGGATATACCAAAAAAGCGTTTCTTCATCGGGCATACGTCCGTCGCCCGTATCGCCGTTCGCAAGCATGCCGGTATCCGGCTCAACTATTTCATAGCCGAAGCTCTTAAGCCTTTTTATATTGTCTTGCACTATCGGGTTATGGAACATATTATGGTTCATGGCGGGCGAGATTATTTTTTTGCACGGGCACGCCATGACTGTTGTGGTCAGCATATCGTCGGCTATTCCGCAGGCGATTTTGCCTATCACGTTTGCGCTTGCGGGAGCTATCATAACAATATCCGCCGCCTTTGCAAGCGCGACGTGCTCAACGCTGTATTCGAAATTCCTGTCAAACGTATCTATTAAGCATTTATGTTTTGTGAGCGTTTCGAACGTTATCGGGTTTATGAAATTTTCGGCGTTTTTTGTCATGAGCACATGAACATCCGCACCCGATTTTATAAGCATTCTTGCAAGATTCGGTATTTTGTACGCGGCGATCGAGCCCGTAACTCCCAAAACAACGGTTTTTCCTTTAAGCATTATACTAACTCCTTATTTTTTATTCAAAGGGGCTCCGCCCCTTTGGAACCCCGGTTTTTTCTTTTTTACGCCCGTCACTATCTGCTCCGAGCTGGTAACGCACGCTGCGCGTTAAGGCTCTTCCGCAGACAGATGACGTGCGCTTTTAAGCTGCTGCTGTATATGGCGGGTGTTGTCTGTTCGGCGAGATGCTTGACGAATGCAAGCGAAACGCATGCCGTCTTCGTGCTCACAATAAAGATTTATTGCTTGCGACGGGGCGCGTGATATGCGTGAGCGCAGCAGAGGAACTGTCTCGCAGAACAGATAACAGCTGCCTTATTTCTCAAAGAGGGCTCCGACCTTTTGAACCCCGGGCGCGGCGGCTTCCGGCGCCGCTGTTACATTACATTATACTACAACAAGCCGCAAATATCAACCCATAAAAAACGGAGCCGCTCAAACAAAAAGCAGCTCCGTAACGGGCGGCACAATTCCGCCCCCAAAAGGATTAAAAAGATTTTGGCTTTTTTAGTTGCTCACGCTGTATTCCGTTCTGCCGTCCTCATGCGGTATGAAAACCGGCGCGTTGCCGTTAAGCGTTATATGATACGTGCAGCCGCGGAACACGCGCGTCACTTTAACGCCGCTCCAGCCCTCGGGCATACACGGCTTTATTTCAAGCCCGTTCCACCTAGGCTTTATTCCCAGGATATACTGCGTTGCCGCGATATACATCCACGCCGCCGTACCGGTAAGCCACGAAACGTTCGCAAGCCCGAACTTGTCGCTTTCCGGCCCGAATATATTTGACGCATACACATACGGCTCAGCCCTGTAGCGTTCCTCGCCGGCCGTTGCCTGCGCGATCATCGGCAGCAGCTGATGATAATACTTATACGCTCTGTCGCCGTGGCCCAGAATACATTCGGCGATTATCGCCCATGTGTTCGCATGGCAGAAAACACTGCCGTTTTCGCCGCATCCCGTGTTGTAATACGTAAGCGGATCTTCTTTCGAAGGATAGTCCTTCATTGCGGGATCGATCTTCTTTATGCCGAGCTCCGTATCGAGAAGCTCGTTCACGCTTTCCATTGCGCGCTCCTGCTTATCACTGTCGCCCATGCCGCTTATTACCGACCAGCTTTGTGTGTTGAGCCATATCTTTGCCTGCGGCTCGGCCTTTGAGCCGATAAAGCGGCCCTCGTCCGTTATGCAGCGGCAGAACCAGTCGCCGTCCCACGCAACGCTGTTTACAAGCTTTTTCTGCTCCTCATACATCTCGTCATACGCAGAGCCGTCCTCGCCCATAAGCCCCGACAGCTCCGACATCATCCTGAGCACCGTACCGAGCTGCATACTCGTCCATATGCTTTCGCCCCTGCCCTTGCGGCAAACCTTATAGAGCATATCGTTCCAGTCGGACGACAGCATCAGCGGGAAGCCGTGTTCGCCGAGCTGTGATTTTGTGAATTCTATCGATTTTTTGATATGCTCCCAAACGGTCGCTTTCCCGCCGTCGTAAAATTCAACCTCTGTATTTAAATAATCGAGCCTGCCTTCCTCCATGACAATACTGTACGCCGTCATGATGAGCCACAGATGGTTATCCGAATGGATACGCGTTACCGGCTCCCAGCCCTCCGTCGGGAAGCAGTAGTGATTGCAGTGCCCGTCGTTATACTGCTGCGTCAGAAGCAGGTTAAGCTTATCCTTTGCGCGCTCCGTATCGAACGGCGACATTGCAAGAATATCCTGCGCCGTATCTCTTACGCCTACGCCGCGGAACGTTCCCGTCGCATAGTAGCTTATATTCCGCGAAAATTGGAAATTGCGCTCCGCCTGATACGGATTCCAGATATTTATCATTGTTTCGGCGTCCTTATCGGGTAGCTCGCAGCTGAATTTATTCAAAAAGCCGTCCCACTGTTCTCCGAGCGCCTTAAACGATTTTTCAACAAAATCACCCTCGCGGCAATGCGAAACGCATTTGTAAATTTCATCCTCCGTCATTGCCGTACCGAGGAAAATATTTATTTCGCGTTCAGCGCCCGCCTGCAGCTCGATATCGATTTGATACGCAAAGCACGGGTCGCCGCCGTACATCGTTGAATTTGTGCATTTGCCGTTTTCAACGCACTGCGGGTTTTCCTCGCTCCTGTAGCTTCCCACAAACGCATCGCGGTCGCAGTCAAAGCCGTTTGCGCAAACGCTTGCCGCAAAATACACAAGCGGCGTTTCATCGGGCTTCGGCTGATCCTCAACGCCGTATTTGTACACAAGAATATCATCCATGTTCCGGCACGTGAGCTGATGCTTGTTGTAGCACTGCCACTGAAGCTCGCGCATAAATTCCATCATGCCGAGCTCCACATACGGGAACAGCGTTATTTTTTTATCGGTATCCGACTTTAATTTCAAATTCCATATAAGCGCATTCTCATACTTGCCGACAAAATAGAGCACATCGGCCTTTACGCCGTTATGCTTCGCGCTGAATTTCGTATAGCCCATACCGTGCGTTGACTGCCATTCCTCCGGCTTAACGGCGCACGGCTCGTTTGTGGGGCACCAAAATTCACCGCCGTCTTTTATGTATGTGTAAAAGCCGCTTCTGTCGGTCGGCAGATGAAAGAAACGGTAATGGTTTATACGCCATATCTGCGGCGATTTGTAAAATGCAACGCCGCCGCCCGCCTGGCTCATCATCGTATGGAACGTACCGTTTGAAAGGTAGTTCATCCAGGGCGTCGGGGTGTTGTATTTATGAAAGGTTATTTCACGGTTTTTGTTATCAAACGTATAGGTATTGTTCATATTTTTTCTCCTTTCCCGGGGGCTGCCGCCCCCGTACCCCCGCTTTCTGCGTTTTCGTTTTGCGAAGGTTTTTACTTTTTTTGCGCCCGTCACTGTCTGCTCCGAGCTGGTAACGCACGCTGCGCGTTAAGGCTCTTCCGCAGACAGATGACGTGCGCTTTTAAGCTGCCGCTGTATACGGCGGGTGTTGTCTGTTACGCGAAATGTTCGGTGCAGCAAGCGAAACGCGCGCCGTCTTCGTGCGTAAAATAAAGAATTATCACCCAAATTGGGGCGCGTGGCGTGCGTGAGCGCGGCAAGGCGATTTTTGAGCGGAACAGATAACACCCGCATTTTGCACCAAAAGTCATTCCAAAACTATCATCTGATGGCAATCTATCTTGTCAACGGTAATTTCTATACGCCCGTCACGTTCCGTAAACGGTATATCCTCCAGCTGCGGCGCAAGATATACGCGCGAAATATTTTTACCGAGCTTCAGCGAAAGACGCGTATCGTATACCGGCAGTATATCCTCTATAACCTCTATCCCCCGTCCGCGCTTTACGGGACTTGCGTAAAGCATATGGCATACGTATCTGTCCGGCTGCTTCATAAGCGTCGTTACGCCCTGCGCGGGAAGGTCCGTCACAAGCGTTTTGTTGTCTCCCAACAGCCTGTCAACGGCATACATCACTATTTGCTTGTACCATATACAGCCGTTTTCGGCATAGTCCGAGAATATATCCCATGCAATATATATTCCGTCCCTGCCCTCTGTCATGCCCGGCCCGCCGTATTCGCCGCTGTCCGGCGTATGCCTGTGCGAACAGAAATGCTCCCATGTGCGGTTAAAATACGGGTTTTCGCGTTTTCCGATCTCCGTGCCGGCAAGGCTTATTCTCTGCCCGTGCCCGTACATGACATAGCCCGTATCTCCCATGCCGTCCATGCGCTCCGACGGCCTGAAATAATCGGGACGGTATTCGTTTTCGCCCTCCCATTTTGCGCCCAGATCAAGGCAGAATTCATTCCCGCCTTCCTTCAGCGCCGAAACGCCGCTTGCAAGGACCTTGCCGCCGTTTTCGCAAAAGCGCGAAAGCTTCTTTTCAAAGCCGCTGTCCGCGCGCACAACGTCGGGAAGTATAACAAGCTTATATTTATCAAGCTCCGATTCAAAATCGACAACGTCAAAAAGATATTTCCCCTCGAGCATTATCCTGCCTGCTCCCGCTCCGGCGGCGTCCACCTGCGACGTCTGCCCGGTGCTCATCGCTCCCGTGTACGCTTCGGGGCTTACAACGGCTATGTCGGAAACCGGCGTTACGTTATCGAGCCACGGTTCCTTTTCCTCAAGCTCCGCATACGCACGGCCGATAAGCTCATACGTCACATTATCGGGCTTGCCGCTCGGATGAAGCTGATCGCCGACAGAGCATTTTGCGCCGTTTGCCGCCGCAAGCGACACCTCAAACCGCAGCGCGTTCGGATGCTTAAAGCCGCCGAATTCGCCCCATGTGCTGTGGAATTTACCCGTCATGCCGAGATATTCAAGCCCCAGCCCCTGGCAGTATCTTGCCGAAACGGGGAAATGGTCGTAGCCCCAGCCGCCCGTGGGAAGGCTTTCTATTTCAATATGCGAATTGTAAAAGGCAAGGTCGCGCCTGCCCTGGCGTATATGCCCGCCGTTGTGGAAAATATCGAGCCCCGGCTTATACCTGTCAACGGCTCTCCTTGCGGCCTTAGCATACCGTTTGTAAACAAGCTCGGCGTGCTTCATAACATCATCGCCGTCATACGGGTCAAGACCCATTTCCATGCGTTCCCGTATGCAGTTCTGGCAATAGCACGGCTGAACGCCGACAATATCGAGAAATATCCCGTCCGCATCGTATTTTTTGCAGACCTCTTCTATCTGGCGCACAAGCACGTCAAGATACGGCGACGCCATGCAGAATTTATGATACCCCGCCTCGTCAAACGTCTTTGCCCACATTGTCGATTCGTCGCGGTTTCTGACAAGCCATTCCGGATGGCGGCGCGCTTCTTTTTCGTCAAGCCCCGCCGAGATATAAACGGGCGTTTTCACGCCTATCTCCTTTGCCGCCTTTATCTCCTCGCCGAGGAGGTCAAAGCTTAAATGAGGGTGCATCTCGTTTTCCTCCGCCGGGAAATACGCCCAGCCGTGATGGCATTTTGCAAAGAGCGTTACGGAATTTATGTGCCCCGCTTTAAGCGCCGACTGAAATTCCTCTTTATTGAATTCCGCGCCTATGCCGTCTATTTTTTCGCTCGTGTGGAAGTCAAGATTTACCTGTCTGAAATTCATTTAACCGCTCCTCCGTTCCGGCCGCGTTACACCCTTGCGGCTATATATTCCGCTATATGCCTGCCTATCATATCATAGCCTTCTTCCTTAAAGTGCGCAAAATCGCCCACTCTGAGCTCCGGATGCACCGACGTTACCGCATAAAGGTCGTCAACCTCAAGCCCGTATTTTAAAGCAATGCGTTTTGCCGCTTCGTTTCGCTCAAGCACAATATCGTTAAGCTCCGAAAATTCCTCGGGCTTTTTGTCAACCGTCGCGGGCGTTGTAAGGCCTATTATTATTTTTGCGTTTTTATAGCGCGACGTAAGCTCGTTTATCATTTCGTCATACAGTCTTTCATAATCGTCAATGCCGAGATGAAAACCGTGGAGGCCGTTGTTGAAGCGTATGAGCCTGTAGTCCTCCGAATCGGCCATATAAAGCGCTTCTTTTTTAAGGCTCGGATTGTCCATCGCCCTCGACGTCGCTATCATGTCAACGTGAACGTCCTTTCCGATATGCTTCTGCACATACTGCCTTGACCCGAGCATTATCGAATCGCCTATAAGCAGCACGCGCGTCCCGCTTTCGTCGTTTGCCTCGTCATACCAAAGATTTACCCATTCGTATTGTTCAAGCTTGCTCATTGTTTAACTCCTTTTTGCCGCTCCTTCAAAGAGCCGCTTATTTTTTATTTTCTTATCTTATATCTATAGTGTAAATATCGGCCGTTTCGTTTCCGTTTGTCGCCCTCACGGTAAACCTCATGCCCTCGGCCTTTTCGCCTACCGGCAGCTTAACAAGCCTTTGATGATTGTTTTCAACACCGTTCACGGCGCGCCATTTTCCGTTTGAGAATATTTCAACGTCCATATCCTTAACAAGCGTTTTCGGCACGTTAAGCGCCGGGTTATCGAGAAATACGTTGCATATCGTCGATTTTTCCTTAACGTATTTCCCCGCTCCGACCGTTTCGCGGTCAAGGTCGCTGTTAAACACGAACCGCACCTCTTTTATATCCTTTTCGCCGTCAAACATAAACGTTACGCTGTCGCCCGCACGTCCCGTCCAGCAGTTGTTATCGCCGCCTATGGGGCGCTCATGGCCGTTTAAAAGCTTCTGCGCGTTTTCGCCGCCTGCCGTTATTTTTGCCGTCCTTGTTATTTCGGAAAGCTCCGTTTTAAGTCCGGGCAGCCAGCAGCCGTCGTCCGTCAAAATATGCTGGAGCTCCCTTATATGCTCCGCGTAAACGCCGTGCGGAGTTGTATTGTATTTCTCCGCAAGATACGCCGCCGCGCCGACCGCCTGGCCCAAAAGCGCGCACGTTGCCATAACTCGCGTTGCGCTCATCGCCGTATGCGTAACGCTTATATTTCTGCCCGCAAAATAGAGGTTCTCTATATTTACGGAATAAAGGCACCTGTACGGTATCCCGAACGGCGACGGCGCGGGATGAAAGATATTCGGCGGCTCATGCGTGTTTATCCCGCCGGGGTGATGATCGTCCATCGTCCAGCCGCCGTATGCCACAATATCGTCGAATTTGCCCTCCGACGCAACGTCGTTCTGGTTCATTATATATTCGCCCACATACCGTCTGCTTTCGCGTTTTCCCGGAAGATAGCCGACAAAATCGAGCTCCCAGTTGTCGGCGTCGTATTCGCCGCTGTTTTTTATGTAATCCCATATGCCGTAGGCAATGCGGATAAGCTCATCGCGCAGCTCCTCCGTATCGCCTATCATGTCCTGCTCCCCGCCTATTTCCATATACCAGTAATTTTCTTCGGGGTCGTCCATATTCGGTATCCTGTACGGAAGGTCCTCCCTTGTGAATTTCCTTGCCCACGAGGGAGCTATATATTTATGCTTTTTGCCGGTCTGCCTTGCCTGTATAAGGCACGTCATACCCATCGTTTTCTTATCGGCCTTCTCCGGCGCAATGCTTTCGCCGAACTCATCTCTGCCCTCGCGTCCGTAACGGTACTCCGCGCCCGACAGCGGCGCAAGGATGCTGTCTCCCGAGCAATCGGCAAAATAATCGGCTTCAACCTCATGCCATTTCTGCGTTGTTGACTGATAGCCGTATATTTTTCTGATTTTGTTCCCGTCCGTTTCGATGTCGCTGCACGCACAGTTTAAGATCGGCGTAATATTTTTTTCGCGCTTTATAAGCTCAAATAAAATGCAGTCCCACATCGGATAGCGCCTGTACGGGTTCCTGTACAGATTTTCAAGTGCGATCTCCTCTATAATTCCCGTTTCGCGGTTATTTTCGCCGTGCGCGCCGCATATCCACATTCGGATCTCGCTTGACGCATTGCCGCCGTATACGGGCCTGTCGTGCATGAGCACAACCTTCACTCCGTGCCTTGCCGCTTCAACGGCCGCGCACATTCCCGAAAGCCCGCCGCCGACAACGCACAGCTCCGCATTATGCTTTACCGTTTTTAAATTCCCGTTCATTTTTCTGCCTCCTCCGACACAAGAAACGAAAGCTCCGCATCGCTTCCCAAATTCTCAAACACAAAATCAACGGTCCAGACCGTTTTTTTACCGTGTCCCGTTTCAAACGTTATTTCGCTGAATTCCGGAGCGGCGTCCGTTTTCAAAAACGCGCCGCCGAGCCTTACGCCGCCGTCCGCGGCCTCGGGCCTTACCTCCGTAACAAAATGCTCCGTTACGGCGTTTCCGTCTCCCGAAAACGAAAAGCTGTCATTTATGCGCACACCGTTTTCAAGAAGCTCAAACGAGCGTACAAGGCTCTTTAATTTTTCATCGTCATACGCCGGCGCAAGCTCCATGGAAAGCGTTTTATCGTCCGCCTTCAAAACTCTGCCGTAAAATTCCCGGCCCGCGCACTGGATACGGCCGTTTATTACCGGTATGCTGTGCGCGTGAGCCGACGGCGCAAAATAAGTATACCGCTCCGGCCCGAAATAGCCCGCCGTATATTCGCCCCTGCCGGGATCGGATATAATGCTTTTACCGTCTGCGTTTATAAGAAAAGCGCCTATATCAACGTGATTGTGCGACTCGTCGTTCATGCCCGCCTTTGCGGCAAAATCGTATTTCCCGGCCGTTTTTATATACCACGCCGCATCCTCAAAATACGAGCATCCCGATTCCGGAGCGCTCTTTGTTTCAAACGCCGTATTCCGCCACGCGAAATTGCGTATAAACGGCGCAAACCTGAAGCACGTGTCGCCGTACACGCTTTGGGCGCAGCTATCATCCGGGATTATTATTTCATCGTATATCGTTTTAAGAAAATGCGTAAGCCCGCTTATGTGGTCAAACGTCCCGCTGCCGTCCGAAAACGACGGCGTTTTATTGTTTTTCAAGCGCATTTTCTGCTGAAACAGCGCAATATTTTTAACCTTTTCGTTATCAAAAAGATCGGTGCCGTTATAATCCTTCAGAAGCGACGCAAAATACACAAAATAGCCGAAGCCGTAATGCCAGTAGTTCATACCCTCAACGCATGCGCCGTCGAAGCCGAAGCCCGCAAGATAATATTCAAGCGTCTTTAAAATGCGTGGAAGGGCGCAGTTTATTTCAGCGTCCTCCGCAAGGTACAAAAACGCCGCGCCAACGCTCCCCGCGCAGACGGCCGACCAGTTGTTTTCTATTTTGTCCCACGAATTTTCGCGTCCCGAAAGATACGGCTCTATTATCCTCCTGCGTATCTCAAGCTCTGCGCGCTCCGCAACCTCCGGCGAAAGCATGCCGCCCGTCAGGCGAAGTATTTCGGCAAGCGTAAAGCCCGTTTCGGAGGCGAAAAGATCTATATGCGTTATACGCTCCGAAACGTTTTCGTCCCTTGAAATATGCGCCGGCAGCGCCCACGTGTATTCGTCAAGCACCGCCCATATCGCATCCTCGAGGCAGCTTACGTATTCGCCGCCGTATATAAGCGCAAGCAGCGCAAACGTGTTAAGGCGTTTCCTGTGCGCAAAATAGCTGAGCTCATATTCCTGCCTGCTGCCCGTTTCGTAAAATATTTTAAACTCGCTGTATTTAAGCTGGCTTGCCGGCGTTTTTTTCAGCTCGTCCCCGACGCTTTTTACCGTTTCAAGACGGTATCTCAAAAACGCGTCGTTTTTAATGTTTTCCGCAATTTTCCCCGATTCGGGGAACAGGTATGTTCTTGTTGCAGCCATGATAAATTTATACTCCTTTTTTTCGGCGCGTGCCGTTTTTTTGCTTACTCTAAAATAGCACGTACCCGGCGCCGTGTCAAGGCTCTATATAATATTTTTTATGTCCTTACGCAAGCTCTTTTATCAAGCCCTCGGCGCACCTGAGCCACGTCCTTGCCATTATCTCATGGCCCGCGTTTGTTGCGTGGATGCAATCCACCGACCAGTGCTCCGGCGGGGCCTTTTTGAGCGCCTCCTCAAAGCTTTCGGCAAACGGTACGAATACCGCCCCGTATTTTTCGGCAAGCTCTCTCACCGCCGCCCTGCGCTCCGTGAGCTGACCGTTCCACACGTCCCAGTCAGCCACTATGTCGCGCCCGAGCTCCGGCGTATTGTTTGTTATCTTAAACAGGAACGGCTCGCCTATCATAAGCTTCAGACCGGGATTTTTTTCAAGCGCTTCGTTTATCATAAGCTCGTATATAAACTTAAACTTTTTTGTGTCCG
>DVLU01000025.1 GCA_018715365.1 Candidatus Ornithomonoglobus intestinigallinarum
TTGCTGCCCCCGCACCCCCGCTTCGGCGGGGTTTTTTGTTTGTTTGCGGGGGACGGTGCGGCGCATATCACCCCTTCCTCGGAAAGGATGTTACGCTGCACATATATTCTTCGGAAGGGGAAATGTGCGCCGCTTAAAAAGCGCCCGTCACTATCTGCTCCGAGCTGGTAACGCACCTTGCGCGTTAAGGCTCTTCCGCAGACAGATGACGTGCGCTGACCCGATAGCCGCCGTGTTTCTGTTGTATTACGCCGATATTAAGTTGTAATGACATTGCCGCCGTTTTCTTGACAATAATATTTTGTCTGTGCTATAATTGCGTGGGTATCGTGTGATACACTATTATTCAAAGGAGTAAAGTTTATGAAAGGCAAGAACTATTTAAAAGTAACGGGAATTATTATGACGATCATCGGTATAGCCGGCGTTATAATATACGGACTTCTCGACCTTATCCTCGGTTCGGCTGTTATATTTGACAAGCAGACAGAGGGAACGGCTGTAATGCTGATAGGCGTGCTGTATCTTGCATGGTCGGTGCTTTATCTTGTATCGGGCATTTACGGCGTAAAGAACTGCGAGAATGCCGAAAAGGCAAAGACATGCCACATACTCGGTACGCTGTCGATGATAGTTATTGTATTCGTTACAATGCTTCAGAGCGTTGGAATGGACGCATCGGGCATAGCAAAGCAGGCTGTTTCGACATTTATAACGGCGCTTATCCCGAGCTTCTACATATATGGAGCAATGCTTAACGCAAAACAGTAATTGCGTTTTATCCGGGGGCTTGCCGCCCCCGCATCCCCGCTTCGGCGGGGTTCTTTGTTTGCTTGCGGGGGACGGTGCGGCGCATATCACCCCTTCCTCGGAAAGGATGTTACGCTGCACATATATTCCTCGGAAGGGGAAATATGCGCCGCTCGGAGCAAACGGTGACGGGCGCAAAAAGATAAGGGGGCGGAGCCCCCTTTGAGAAACACCGTATTTATGAATTATGTAAAGAAAACGTACTTAAAGTAAAAAAAATTATATTTACTTTTTTAATTTAACGTGGTATACTGTATACAAGATGATGAATAAAGGTTCATCTGAAAAATCTCTCTCTCAATTTTTAAACATTTCTTCTTTGGTTCGTACCCGAGGCAGCGCCTTGGGTACGTGCTTTTTTTGTACGAAAATCAGCGCCCGAACGCAGAAAAATTCGGCTAAAATTTTACGTGATTTTAACATATGCGCACATATTCATACTTTACAAATCCATAGTGATATGGTATAATATAATCACCGCACAAAAGAAACGGTGCGTTTTATATGAAAGAGGTGTTGATTGAAAAATGCTTAAGCTTGAAAATATATGCTGGACTGCCCCGGACGGACGGGAGATATTAAAGGGCGTTGACCTTGAAATCCCCGACGGGCAGCTCACTGTTATAACCGGCCCGAACGGAAGCGGCAAAACAACGCTTGCGCGCATAATCGCGGGCATAGAAACGCCGTCGTCGGGACGCATACTGCTTGACGGCAGAGATATTACAAACGATAACGTTACGGAGCGCGCAAGAGAGGGCGTAAGCTTTGCTTTTCAGCAGCCCGTGCGTTTTAAGGGGATAACTGTAAGAAACCTGCTTGAAACGGCGATAGGCGAAAAAGCAAAAGAGGGAAGGCTATGTTCGATCCTCGGCGACGTGGGGCTATGTTCCAAGGATTATCTCGACAGGGAGGTAAACTCCACGCTCTCGGGCGGCGAGATGAAAAGAGTGGAAATAGCAACTGTGCTTGCGAGAAACAGCCGACTGACGGTTTTTGACGAGCCGGAGGCGGGCATTGACCTTTGGAGCTTCAAGAGCCTTATAGGCGTGTTCAGGCGCATACATGAAAGCATGAAGGGGTCGATGATAATAATATCGCATCAGGAGCGTATTTTAAAAATAGCGGATGAGATAGTCCTGCTTGCCGACGGAAAAATCGCGTCGCGCGGCACGGGAACGGACATGATGCCGCAGGTGCTCTCGTCGGGGAGCGTGAAGGCGGCGTGCTGCAGAGAGGAGGCGCTTTTTAATGAATGAGCCCAATAATGAATTGAATAACGAACTGAATAACGAACTGAACAAAACAACGCAGCGGCTTCTGGAGCTTGTTTCCGACTGGAAGGGCTCGTTTGACGGCGCGTACAACATACGCGAAAACGGCTGCAGCGCGGGCAGAAAATCGAGCAAAAATATAAAGATAGAATCAAAAAAGGACAAGCCGGGGCTTGATATATTCATTGCCCCCGGAACGTCGGGCGAAACGGTGTATATCCCGGCGTGCGTTACCCACGGCGGCGTGGACGACCTTGTATATAATGATTTCCATGTGGGCAGGGACGCGGACGTGCTTATCGTCGCGGGCTGCGGAGTGCACACGGAAAACGGCGAGCCCGCAAGGCATAACGGTATTCACCGCTTTTTCCTTGAGGAGGGCTCAAGGGTGAAATATGAGGAAAAGCACGTCGGAACGGGCGGTGCCGGAATAAAGTCGATAGACCCCGTAACGGAGATACATCTCGGCAGGAATTCAACGCTTGAAATGGATACGTCGCAGATAGGCGGCGTTGACCGTACAACGAGGGAAACGACGGCGACGGCCGATGAAGGAGCAAGGCTCATAATACGCGAGCGCCTTTTAACGGACGGGAACCAGACGGCCGATACGGTGTTTAAGGTGGAATTAAACGGTGAAAATTCCGGCGCGGATATAGTTTCGCGCTCCGTTGCCAAGGGCGAATCGCGCCAGACGTACACATCGGATATTTACGGAAATGCGCCGTGCAGCGGACATTCCGAATGTGACGCGATAATAGACGGAAACGCGTTTGTGGACGCCGCGCCGAAGCTCTGCGCAAGGCATCCCGACGCCGCTCTTATTCATGAAGCGGCAATCGGCAAGATAGCCGGCGAGCAGATACTGAAGCTTCGCACTCTCGGGCTCACCGAGGAGGAGGCGGAGGCAAAAATAATAGAAGGATTTCTTGCATGATTTCCGGCATAATTTTGACGTTTCTGCGAGGGGTGTAAAAAAATCACCCGGAGCGTTCAAGGGCATAAACACAGAAAATCCGCCATTTTGGGCGGATTTTCTTCATTTAATGGGATATTTTATTTTTTTGAGCATATTAAAAGCAAGTAACATCAAGCTTTTTGCCCTTGAACGCTCCGGGCTGAAATCGACAGGCCCCTTATTTAATTCATTAAATATTCGTTCACCGATTCGGCAGCCATGCGGCCTTCGCGCATTGCCCAAACAACAAGGCTTTGGCCGCGGCGGCAGTCGCCTGCCGTAAACACTCCCTTAAGAGAGGTTTTAAAATCGTTTTCCGACGCGCTTATGTTGCCGCGCGCGTCTGTCTTTAACGTGAGCTGGCGTATCAAATCCTGCTCCGGCCCCAAAAAGCCCATCGCTATAAGCAGAAGCTCGCACGGCAGCACCTGCTCCGTGCCTTTTACGGGAACGGGAGCGCCGGACGACCAATCGACTTTTACCGTATGAACGGCCTTTATGCGCCCCATGTCGTCGCCCTCCGCCTTTGTTACCGTTGTGAGATACATTCTCGGGTCGCTGCCGAAAACCTCAATTGCCTCCTCCTGGCCGTAGTCGGTTTTTTTGATTTTGGGCCATTCGGGCCAGGGGTTGGACGGCAGGCGCGTTTCCGGCTGCTCCGGCATTATCTCGAGCTGTACAACGCTTTTGCAGCCGTGGCGTATTGACGTTGCGGCGCAGTCGGTGCCTGTATCGCCGCCGCCGATGATAACAACGTTTTTGCCCTCCGCGTTTATATATTGCCTGTCCTCATGGTTTGAATCGAGCAGGCTTTTTGTGTTTTTCGATAAAAACTCAACCGCATAGTAAATACCCTTAAGCTCCGCTCCGGCGGCATTTAACGGGCGCGGCGCCGATGCGCCCGTGCAGAGCACAACGGCGTCAAAATCGTTAAGCAGCTTTACGGAGGGATAGCTTTTGCCTATTTCTGTGTTGAGCTTAAATATAACGCCCTCTTTTTCCATAAGCTCGATGCGCCTTTTTACGATCCGCTTGTCAAGCTTCATGTTGGGGATGCCGTAGGTGAGCAGCCCGCCGGCTCTGTCGGCGCGTTCAAATACGGTAACGCGGTGTCCCATCTGATTCAGCCTGTCGGCGCAGGAGAGCCCCGCCGGGCCGGAGCCGACGACGGCAACGCGCTTTTCCGTTGATTTTTCGGGCAGGCGCGGCTTTATGCGCCCTTCGTCAAACATGGTATCGGCAATATGACATTCTATGCTTTTTATCGTAACGGCGGGATCGTGCATGCCGAGCGTACACGAGCCCTCGCAAAGCGCCGGGCATACGCGCCCCGTAAATTCGGGGAAGCTGTTTGTAAGAGAGAGCCGCCTGTATGCCTCCTCGATGTCGCCCCTGTAAACGAGGTCGTTCCATTCGGGGATAAGATTGTTTAGCGGGCAGCCGAACGACGTTCTGCCGACGGTACGGCCCGTGTGGCAGAACGGAATTCCGCAGTCCATGCAGCGCGCGCCCTGAAGCCGCAGCTTGTCCGGCTCAAGATGCGTGTGAAATTCGTCATAGTTTTTTATGCGCTCCGCAGGCGCAATATCCCGGGGGAGTGTTCTGTTATATTCCAAAAATCCTGTTGGTTTTCCCATTGCATTTAATCCGCCTTTCTGTTACGCCGTTTCCGCTGTTCCGACTTTTTTGCCCGTTACGCTTTCAAACGCCGTAAGGAGCGCGCTGTCTTTGCCGGCGCCCTTTTTAAGCTCCGCATTTAAAACCGTAATCACCTTTTTGTAGTCCTTCGGTATAACCTTTACAAAACGGGCAAGCTCGTTTTCAAAGTCGCCGAGTATGCGCGCCGCAGCGTCCGAGCCGGTATATTTTAAGTGGTTTTCAAGCATTTCCTTAAGCTCCGCCGCGTCGTCGCCGTCAAGCTTTTCGAGCAGGACAAGGTCCGATGTGCACTTTGATTTAAAATCGCCGGTATCGTATACAAACGCCGTACCGCCCGACATGCCCGCGGCAAAGTTCCTGCCCGTTTCGCCGAGCACAGCAACCTTGCCGCCCGTCATATATTCGCAGCCGTGGTCGCCTATGCCCTCGACAACGGCGGTTATGCCGGAGTTTCTTACGCAGAAGCGTTCGCCCGCAATGCCGCATATATACGCTTCGCCGTTTACCGCGCCGTAAAACGCAACGTTTCCGATGATAACGTTTTCCGACGGCACAAGCTTTGAATTTTTATCCGGTACGGCAATAATCCTGCCGCCGGAGAGTCCCTTGCCGATATAATCGTTGCTGTCGCCCTCAAGGCGGAGCGTAACGCCGTGCGCAAGAAACGCGCCGAAGCTCTGCCCCGCGCTGCCCGCAAACGTCAGCTCTATTGTGTTGTCGGGCAGCCCTTCCTCGCCGTATTTCCGCGCTATTTCGGAGGAAAGGATCGTGCCGGCAACGCGGTCTATGTTTGTTATCCCGAGCCTTGCCGTAACGTGCCTGCCGCTCTCGAGCGCGGGAGCGCAAAGCTCGAGCAGAGTGCTTATATCAAGCGTTTTTTCAAGCTCATGGTCCTGGTTTGAGGTGTGGTAGCGCTCAAAATCGTTTGTGCATATTTTTGGCTGATAAAGCAGCGGCGATAAATCAACATCCTTTGCTTTTTCGTTTGTGACCGTTTTTCTGCGGCTTAAAAATTCAACGTGGCCTATCATTTCATCAACGGTCCTGACGCCTATTTTTGCCATGTATTCCCTTAAGTCGCGGGCGATAAAGCGCATAAAATTCTCAACGTATTCGGGCTTGCCCTCAAAGCGTTTTCTCAGCTTCGGATTCTGCGTTGCAACGCCGACGGGGCATGTGTCAAGATTGCATACGCGCATCATAACGCACCCGAGCGCAATGAGCGGGCCCGTTGCAAAGCCGAATTCCTCCGCGCCCAAAAGCGCGGCAACGGCAACGTCGCGGCCCGTAAGGAGCTTGCCGTCCGCTTCTATAACGACTCTGTTTCTTAAATTGTTCATAAGCAGCGCCTGATGCGTTTCGGCGATCCCAAGCTCCCACGGAAGCCCGGCATGGCGCACCGATGTCCTCGGGGCAGCGCCCGTGCCGCCGTCGTATCCGGATATGAGGATAACGTCCGCGCGTCCCTTTGCAACGCCGACGGCTATTGTCCCGACGCCGGCCTCCGAAACAAGCTTCACGGCAATGCGCGCGTCGCGGTTTGCGTTTTTAAGGTCGCATATAAGCTGGGCAAGGTCCTCTATGGAATAAATATCGTGGTGCGGCGGGGGAGAGATAAGCCCCACGCCGGGCGTTGAACGGCGCGCCTTCGCTATCCACGGATACACCTTGCCGCCCGGGAGATGGCCGCCCTCGCCGGGCTTTGCGCCCTGCGCCATTTTTATCTGTATTTCCTTTGCGTGGTTGAGATAATTTATATCAACGCCGAACCGCCCCGAAGCAACCTGCTTTATTGCGCTTGAACGGCTGTCGCCGTTTTCGTCGGGGATATACCTGTCGGGATTTTCGCCGCCCTCGCCGCTGTTTGATTTTCCGCCGAGCCTGTTCATGGCAACGGCAAGGCATTCGTGCGCTTCAAGGCTTATGGAGCCGTATGACATCGCGCCCGTTTTAAAGCGTTTCACAATGCTGTCAACGCTCTCCACGTTTTCTATTGCTATCGGCTTATCGATCGTTTTTATATCGAGCATGCTCCGTATCGTGCAGAGCCTGCCGCTGTGCGCGTTCATTTCCGCGGCGTATTCCTTGTAGAGCCTGTAATCTCCGGTGCGGCACGCACGCTGCAGCTTATATATCGAAACGGGGTTAAACATATGGTATTCGCCGTTTGCGCGCCATTTGTATTCGCCGCCGGGCTTTAGGGCGCTTTTGCGGCTTGACTTGTCAAACGCTTCGCCGTGGCGCGCAAGCGCTTCGCGTTCGATAACGGCGCAGTCTATACCGCCTATTCTCGACGGCGTACCGGTAAAGTATTTTTCAACAACGCTGTCTTTTATGCCGAGAGCTTCGAATATCTGCGCGCCCTGATACGACTGGATAGTTGATATTCCCATCTTGGACATTATTTTAACTATGCCCTTTGTGCACGCCGCCCTGTAATTTTCTTCGGCGGCATCGGGGTCAAGCCCCGTTATTTTTTCGCGGGCAAGAGCACGCGCCGTTTCAAACGCAAGATACGGGTTTACGCCGTTTGCGCCGCAGCCTATCAGGCACGCAAAATGATGAACCTCGCGCGGCTCGCCCGTTTCGAGTACGATTGACGTTTTCATACGCGTGCCGCGGCGGATAAGGTGATGATGAAGCCCGGACGCCGCAAGCAGGGCCGGTATCGGCGCTTTGTTTTCATCGGCGCCGCGGTCGGATAAAATTATAATGTTTACGCCCTTTTCTATTGCAATATCGGCGGCGGCGCATATCGTATCAACGGCAGCCTCCATATCGCTTCTGCGGTTTACGTTAAAGAGTATCGGAAGCGTTATGCTCTTAAAGCCTTCAAGCGCGATGCTTTTGAGCTTTTGAAGCTCCGTGTTTGTCAGTATCGGGCTGTTTGAGCGTATCTTTCGGCAATTGAGCTCCGAGGAGGTCAGGAGATTTTCCTCACAGCCGAAAAGCGTGAGCGTCGATGTAACGATTTTTTCGCGTATTGCGTCTATCGGCGGATTTGTTACCTGCGCAAAAAGCTGCTTAAAATAATTATACAAAAGCTGCGGCTTTTCGGAGAATACGGCAAGCGGAATATCGGTGCCCATTGCGCCTATCGGGTCGTCGGCCTTTTGGGACATTTCCTTTATTGTGGTGTTTACGTCCTCCCATGTGTAGCCGAAAAGCTTTTGGAGCGTTAAAAGCGGCAGTGTGTCCGCGCCGTTTTCGCGGTTTGCAAACATATTTTCAAGCTCGAGGGCGCCGCGCATTATAATATCGGAATGACGGCTGCCGGCGGCGTCCGCTTTTATTTTTTCAACGAGGTCGTGCCAAATTGCGCCGCGCTTTTCCGAAACGGGCAGGTTTTCTATATCGACAAGCGTTTTGCCGACCCATTCGCCGTAAGGCTTATGCTTTGCCTCGCGCGACTTGATCTCGGCGTCGCTTATTATTCTGCCGGCCTCCGTGTCTATCAAAAGCATTTTGCCGGGGTGAAGGCGTTCTTTTTTTATTATTTTGCTCTCGTCCGTGTCGGCGACGCCTGCCTCTGAGGAAAGGATTACCGTGTCGTCAGAGGTTACGTAATAGCGCGCCGGCCGCAGGCCGTTTCTGTCAAGCGTTGCGCCGACAAGCCTGCCGTCTGTAAACGCAACGGCCGCGGGACCGTCCCATGCTTCCGTTATACATGAATGGTATTCGTAAAACCGGCGCATTTCATCGCTCATTTCGGTGTTGTTTTCCCATGGCTCGGGAATCGTCATCATAACGGCCCTGGGCAGGCTGAAGCCCGCAAGATGCAGGAACTGGAGATAGTTATCGAGCATTGCCGAATCGGAACCGTCCTCGTTTATTATCGGCAGTATCTTTTCCATGTCGTTTTCAAATTCCGGCGTTGAAAGCATGCTTTCCCGCGCCCTCACGCGGTTTACGTTGCCGCGGATTGTGTTTATCTCGCCGTTATGAATGATATAGCGGTTCGGATGCGCGCGCTCCCAGCTCGGGAAGGTGTTTGTTGAAAAGCGCGAATGGACAAGCGCGATTGCCGTTTCGGTGTCCGTATCTTTAAGATCGAGATAAAAGCCGTTCACCTGCTCGGGCGTGAGCATGCCCTTGTAAACTATTGTGCGCGACGAAAGCGACGCAAAGTAAAAATAATTGTCGGCTCCGCTTTTGCGTATTCTGCGTTCTGCGATTTTGCCGATGACGTACAGGCGGCGCTCAAAATCATCCCCGCAAAGCTCCGGGGACGATTTGCCGATAAATACCTGCACGATATACGGCATGGCGTCGAGCGCGCCGCGGCCTATGCAGCCGCTGTAAACGGGAACGCGCCTTACGCCCAAAAGCTTTTGCTTTTCCTCGTCTATTATTTTTGAAAGCAGCCTGAGGCTTTCCGCGCGCGTTTCCTCGTCGGGCGACAAAAACAGCATTCCGACGCCGTATGAGCCGGGCTCGGGAAGCTCTATGCCCTCGTTTTTGCAGACTCTTTTTAAAAATTTGTGCGGCATCTGAATAAGTATACCGGCGCCGTCCCCGGTGTCGGGGTCAGAGCCGACGCCGCCGCGGTGCGCAAGATTTTTTAAAATGAGCAGACCGCTGTCTATAATCGAATGTGATTTTTTGCCCTTTATGTTTGCTATAAGACCGATACCGCAGGCGTCATGCTCAAAGCGGGGATCGTAAAGACCCTGTTTTTCGGGTAAGCCGTTACAGTTCATATTCGTTCATCCTTTCCGAATTTGCCGTAAAATCCAAAGGGCGCTCGAAGAACCGCCGCGGCCGCGCTTTTTGCACAGCCGCCGACGTGTTTTCGGGCGCCCTTGCCTTGTATTATTATAAACCGTATCAAAGGTTCATATTCTTTATTTTTTCCATCGCCTTTATTGTATTTTCACGCGTATTAAACGAAGTGAAGCGCACATACCCTTCGCCGCTCGGGCCGAAGCCGGAGCCGGGTGTTGTGACGACGTTTGCGTCGTTTAAGAGCCTGTCAAAGAAATCCCATGACGTTTCGCCGTTCGGCGTTTTTGCCCATATATACGGCGCGTTCACGCCGCCGTATACGGTAAAGCCGGCGGCTGTGAGGGCTTCGCGTATTATTTTCGCGTTTTCGAGGTAATATTTTATAGCTTCGCGCGTTTCCCTGCGGCCCTCGTCCGAATAAACGGCTTCGGCGCCTCTTTGGACGATATACGGCACTCCGTTAAACTTTGTGCACTGACGCCTGTTCCAGAGCGGATTCAGCTCCGTGCCGCCGAGCTTTAATTCGTGCGGGACAACGGTATAGGCGCAGCGCGTGCCGGTGAAGCCGGCCGTTTTTGAAAAGCTGCGGAATTCTATCGCAACTTCCTTTGCGCCGTCAAGCTCGTATATCGAATGAGGTACGTTTTCGTCGGTTATAAACGCTTCGTATGCGCTGTCGTAAAGTATGACGGAATTGTTTTCGCGGGCGTAATCGACCCATGGCTTAAGCTGTTCCTTTGTCATTGCAACGCCTATCGGATTATTCGGGAAGCACAGATATATTATATCCGCCCTTTCCTTCGGAAGCTCCGGCAAAAAGCCGTTTTCCTCAACGCAGGGCATATAAATGAGCTTCGACCATTTTCCGCCGATGAAATCGCCCGCACGCCCCGCCATCGCGTTTGTGTCAACGTAAACGGGATAAACGGGATCGCATACGGCAACGGTGTTGTCGGTTGAAAAAATATCGCCTATGTTGCCGCAGTCGGATTTTGCGCCGTCGGAAACGAATATCTCGTCGGGGCTTATGTTTGCGCCGCGGGCGATGTAATCCTTTTCGGCTATTTTTTCGCGGAGGAAATCATAGCCCTGCTCCGGGCCGTAGCCGTGAAAGCCGGCGGCCGTGCCCATTTCGTCAACGGCAGCGCGCATGGCTTTTGTTACGGACGGCGCAAGCGGCAGCGTAACGTCGCCTATGCTCATCTTTATAAGCTCCTTATCGGGATGTGCCGCCGAAAACGCGGCCGACTTTTCCGCAACAGCCGAGAACAGGTAGCTCCCGGGCAGCTTTAAAAAGTTGTCGTTTATTTTCGCCATTTTTCATTGTCCTTTCAGCAGTTTGTTATAGAGTAACCGTTCCGTCAAAAACAAATTCGGCGGGGCCTGTCATATAAATATTATTGTCTGTTTTATCCCATTTTATATGGAGCGTGCCGCCCAAAAGCAGCAAATCCGCTTCGTCGCCCGCAAGGCCGCATAACGACGCCGCGGCAAGCACAGCACACGCTCCCGTGCCGCAGGCGAGCGTTTCGCCGGCGCCGCGTTCCCAAACGCGCATTTTTATCGTGCCGCCGTTTAATATGCGCGCAAATTCGGTGTTTGTGCGGTTGGGGAAAATCGGGTTGTTTTCAAACAGCGGCCCGAGCTTTTCTATGTTGAAGGTATCTATATCAAGGCCGTTTTTTTCGTCCTCGAAAATCACGGCGTGCGGATTGCCCATCGATACGCAGGTTACGCGGTATTCCGTGCCGTCCGCGATGACGGGCTGCGAGATGAATTTATCGAGATCGCTTTTTACCGGTATTTTCACGGGCGAAAGCTCCGGCGCGCCCATATTTACGCATACGCTTTTTACGGAGCCGTTTTTGATATTTAAATCAAGCGTTTTTATGCCGGCAAGCGTTTCGAGAGTGACGGACGTTTTAGCGGTAAGACCTTTGTCGTAAACGTATTTCCCGACGCACCGCGACGCATTGCCGCACATTTCGGCGCGCGTCCCGTCGCTGTTGTACATCTCCATTTTAAAGTCGGCTTTATCCGACGGACATATCAGAACAAGCCCGTCGGAGCCTATGCCGAAATGCCTGTCGCTTAAACGCTTTGCCGTTTCGTTTATGTTTTCGATATTTTTGTCAAGGCAGTTTACGTATATATAATCGTTTCCCGCGCCCTGCATTTTTGTAAAGCTTATTGTCTGCATTGCTTTTTGCTCCCATGCTATATATGAAGTATGAGCCGAGCCGTATCCGTAAGCTTTGCGCCCGTATCCATGCTGCGCTTCTGGAGGAAACGGTGGGCCTGCTCCTCCGTCATATGATGCTTTTCCATAAGATACAGCTTTGCCGTGTCTATTATTTTTTCGTCCTCTGAGCGTCGGCGTGTTTTGCGGCGCTTTTCTATAACGCCCAAGAATATTTCGATCGATGATATAAGGCTCTGCCTGTTCACGGGAAGGGGAAGGACGAATATGCCTTCTCCAGAGAGCATATCGGCTGCGTCGGCCCTGACTATCGCCATGAGCTTGATATCGGGCGGCAGCTCGGACGCAATATTTTCGGCAAGCATACCGCCTATTTTAAAACCCATTATGACAAGCGAGGCGTCAAGCTCAATCGCCGCTCTTAAAAGCTCGTCTCCCGAACGGCATACGCAGCAGACCTCAAAGCCGGAGCCGTCAAGCATACGGGTTATTTTATCGGCCGTTTCCGCCTTTGAAAACGCAAGGATTACCCTGTCCATCGTATATGCCCCCCTTTGCCGCACGGACGCCCGTTAAAAACGCGTCATATATGTGTTAAGCTCCCATGCGCTTACTGTTTTGCGGTATTCGCCGTATTCGGCCGCCTTTGCCGCAAGGTATTTGTTTTTCATATCCGCCCCCAAAAGCTCCGTTATAAAATCGGAGGAGCTTGCGGCGGCAACGGCCTCGTTAAGGCTTATCGGAAGATTTTTCACGCCTATCGCTTCGCGCTCCTTGTCGCTCAGCTTATATATGTTTACGTCAACCGACGGCGGCAGCGGAAGATTTTCACTGATGCCCTTAAGCCCCGCCTTCAGGCATGCCGCAAGCGCAAGATACGGGTTTGCCGTGGGATCGGGCGAACGGTATTCTATGCGCGCGTTGTCGCCTGTGCGGCTCGGGACTCTTACAAGCAGGCTGCGGTTTTTGCCCGACCATGAAATATAGCAGGGCGCTTCAAAATCCGGAATGAACCGCTTGTATGAATTTACGGTCGGGTTTGTTATGCACGAAATATCCGGCGTATATTTCAAAAGCCCCGCGATAAATTTATGCGCTGTATCGGAAAGCCCCTGGGCGCCGCTGCCGCAGAAAATGTTTTTGCCGTCCTTGCTTAACGAAAGCGAAAGGTGCATCCCGTTTCCCGGCTCGCCCTCAAAGGGCTTCGGCATAAACGTCGCGTGAAGGCCGTTTCGCTTTGCAAGCGTTTTTGCAACCATCCTGAAGGTTACGAGCGTGTCCGCCATCGAGAGCGCGTCGTTGTATCTTAAAACTATTTCATGCTGACCTCTTGCAAGCTCGTGATGCGACGCTTCAACCTCATAGCCCATTTCCTCGAGCGTAAGGCAAATGTCGCGGCGGCAGTTTTCGCCGCAGTCTATCGGTGAAATATCAAAATACGTCGCTTCATCGTGAGGTACGGGCAGCGGCCTGCCCTCGTCGTCCGTTTTGAACAGGAAAAATTCACATTCAACGCCGACGTTGAACGTATATCCCATCTCGGCAGCCTCTTTAACGGCGCGCTTTAATATGAGCCGCGAATCATACGCGAGCGGCTTCCCGTCGGGAGTGTGCACGTCGCATATAAGCCGCGCAACCTTTCCCTGATGCGGACGCCACGGGAATATTGTGAACGTATCCGGATCGGGATATAAAAACAAATCGCTTTCTTCAATATCGGCAAAGCCCATTATTGCCGAGCCGTCAAACATACATTTATTATCGAGCGCCTCCTCGAGCGTCGATACGGTAATTGCCATATTCCTTATGTGTCCGAGCATATCGGTAAACTGAAGGCGTATAAATCTTACGTCCTCCTCCTCGGCCAGTCTTAATATATCCTGTTTTGTCACCGTTTTATCTCCTTTCCGCAGCCTTATCGGACGGGGATTTTTCCCCGTGCAAGAAAAAAGGGCGCTCCTGTACACGGAAGCGCCTTTGCTGAAAATAATAATATCATTTTAAAAAATATTTGTCAAGACCGATTTTATATTTTATATAATTTTATCAAAAAAACGTGTGCTAAAAAAACAATATTATGACAAACGACGAATACGTTTACAGTATAAAATCGACAGCCTTGCCGCAGACCTGTATGTCGGCGCTCTTAAAGCTGCCGCCGAACTCTCCGTCGAGCGTCCATTTTACGGGCTCGTCGAACTCAATATCAAACCGCCCGGAGCGTATGAGCTTAAATTGCTCCGACTGTTCTTCGCCCTTTAAAACGGCGGAAAGTATCTCCTGCGCCTGAATGAGCGTCACGGGGCGTTTTATGAGCGCAAGCTCAAAAAGCCCGTCGTCAAGCTCGACTTTATATTTGCCGTCAAAGCTTATGCCCGCCATGCTCGTCGAATTTAAAACGCAGCCGACGCAGAAGCTGTCGTCTATGTCCTCGTCGGGGATGCGTATGTGTATTGAATTTATTGTCGGAAGCTTTTTTATCCCTTCAACAAGGTACGCCGCCTGGCCGAGCACGTTTTTAACGCCCTGCGGAGTGTCGTAGGAAACATCGGTAAACGCGCCGAACGCCGCAACGTAATTAAACGCCCTGCCGTTTAAAAGCCCCACGTCGCCGGGAGTCGGCGTGCCGTTTACTATTTTTTCGGCAGCCTTTACCGGGTCCTTCGGTATCCCGCGGCTTGATGCAAAGTCGTTTGTTGTGCCGGACGGAATATAGCCGAGCGGGACGCGCTCCGCCGGGTCAAGGGTCATCATTGCCCGCGTCACTTCGTTTAACGTGCCGTCGCCGCCGGAAACAACAATAACGGAATATTCCCCGGAACAGCGCATTGCCGTTTTGTAAGCGTCGTCTTTATCCTGCGTCGGGTGCACCGTAACGTCGTATCCGGCGCCCGTGAATATTTCAACTATATCAAAAAGCGAATTTTTAAATTGTCCTTTTCCCGAGTAAGGGTTAAAAATCAGAAGCATTTTTTCCGCCATCGGACGCGCCTCCCTTTCGCTCAAAAATCATCATCATAAATATATTATAGCCCCGTGTAAAAGTTTAGTCAAGAATTTTTAAAGAATTTATATAATTTGTTTTTTGAAAAAATGCGCATAAAATGATTTTAACAAAAAAATCCGACGGCTTTTTATGAATATTATTGCACTCCCAAAACCATAATAAAACCATAGCAAACAAAAAACAGGCAAGCGCCTTTTGATTTTTAATGGAGGAATAAAGCATGAAAGCAACAGGAATAGTAAGAAGAATAGACGATCTCGGAAGGGTTGTTATCCCCAAGGAAATACGCCGCACGATGCGTATACGCGAAGGGGACCCGCTTGAAATATATACGGAAAAGGACGGCGAGGTTATATTCAAAAAGTATTCGCCGATAGGCGAGCTCGGCGATTTTGCCGCCGACTACGCCGAAACGCTTGCAAAGGCGTCCGGTCACGGAGCGTGCATAACGGACAGGGATAATATAATCGCCGTTTCGGGAGTGCCGAAAAAGGACCTTATCGAAAAGAAAATATCGCAGGAGCTTGACCGCGTTATGAATGAAAAAGCCGCAATAAATTATCATTCGGGCAAAAATGTCGCGGTGGCCGACGGAAACGACAAGTACAGCGCCGGCGTTGTTATACCGATAGTCGCCGAGGGCGATACGATAGGCTCGGTGCTCTTTATCATGAAGGACAACGAAACGCCGTCGGAGGTTGAGGAGAAGCTTGCCGAGTCGGCGGCGGGCTTTTTGGGAAAACACATGGAAGGATAGTTCCGCTCGCGGGAGGGCTTTTGCCCTCCCGCCCCTGCTTTGGCAGGGGCTTTTTTTATTTTTTATAGATAACATCTGACGGTTCGTTCATACGTTGTGCACTTGTTACAAAAATGTCAATACTAATTATACACATATCACCATTTAAAAAAAATATGTTATATGATATAATAAATTAGATGTATTGACGAGAGACAAAACAGTTTAACGAGAGCTTGAAAATTAAAAAATTGACGGAGAATTTCCGTTGTATCAAAAGGAGGCATAATTGAATGTACAAAGAACCGGCAATCCCTTTTAAGGGGACAAAGGCACAGGAGCTTGAGCTGAAGGACTTCATAGAGAGCGAAAAGTCGGTGCCGGGCGCGCTGATGCCAGTTTTGCAGAAGGCGCAGGAAATTTACGGCTATCTGCCGATAGAGGTGCAGAGCATGGTTGCCGAAGGCTTGGGAATATCGCTGAGCGAAGTATACGGCGTTGCGACGTTCTATTCGCAGTTTTCGCTGAACCCGAAGGGCGAGCACAGGATAAGCGTCTGTCTCGGAACGGCATGCTATGTTAAGGGTGCGGACAAGATACTTGAGGGCCTGGAGGAGAAGCTTGGCATTAAGTGCGGCGAATGCACGCGCGACGGCGTATTTTCGCTTGATTCCTGCCGCTGCGTTGGTGCGTGCGGGCTTGCGCCGGTAATGATGATAGACGACGACGTTTACGGCAGAATGACTGTTGACCAGATAGACGATATACTTAAAAAATACACGGTAAAGCGCAGAAAGTAAGGAGGGACATTGATGCTGACGATAGAAGAATTAAATAAAATCCGCGACAAAATGAAAAATATCGTTTCCATGAGAAACGAGCACGCGGAGAATAAATCGGGTTACAAATATCAGGTGCTTGTATGCGGCGGTACGGGATGTCACTCATCGGGAAGCCAGAAGGTGCTTGACGTTTTAAACGAGCAGATAGCGGCGCATCAGCTTGAAAAGGACGTTAAGGTTGTAAGAACGGGCTGCTTCGGACTATGTTCATTGGGCCCCATAATGATTGTTTATCCCGAGGGCGCTTTTTATGCGAGAGTGCAGCCGGAAACCGTGCCGGAGATCGTTGAGGAGCATCTTATAAAGGGCAATATGGTAAAGCATCTGCTTTATGAGAGCACGGTATGCGAGGACGGCTCCGTAAAATCGCTGCAGGAAACGGATTTCTACAGAAAGCAGCTGAGAGTCGCTCTTAAAAACTGCGGCGTTATAGACCCCGAGGATATAGAGGAATACATAGCAACGGACGGCTATCAGGCACTTGCAAAGGTGCTTACGACAATGACGCCGGACGACGTTATCCAAACGCTGCTCGATTCCGGGCTCCGCGGGCGCGGCGGCGGCGGCTTCCCGACGGGACGCAAGTGGGCGTTTGCAAAGGCGTCGGAGAGCGATCAGAAATATGTATGCTGCAACGCCGACGAGGGCGACCCCGGCGCGTTTATGGACCGTTCGATACTTGAGGGCGACCCGCACACGGTGCTTGAGGCAATGGCCATAGCGGGCTATACAATAGGCGCTGACAAGGGCTTTATATACGTAAGAGCCGAATATCCCGTTGCCGTAAACAGATTAAACGTTGCAATAGCCCAGGCAAAGGAATACGGGCTTTTGGGCGACGGCATTTTCGGCACCGATTTTTCGTTTGACATAGAATTAAGACTCGGCGCCGGTGCGTTTGTCTGCGGCGAGGAAACGGCGCTTATGACGTCGATAGAGGGCAACCGCGGCGAGCCGCGGCCAAGACCGCCGTTCCCGGCAGTAAAAGGCTTGTTCGGGAAGCCGACGATCCTCAATAACGTTGAAACGTATGCAAATGTCTGCAAGGTAATCTTAAACGGCCCGGAATGGTTTGCGTCGATGGGTACGGAAACGTCAAAGGGCACAAAGGTATTTGCTTTGGGCGGAAAAATAACGAACGTCGGGCTTGTTGAGGTGCCTATGGGCACAACGCTCCGCGAAATAGTTGAGGAGATAGGCGGCGGCGTTCCAAACGGCAAGAAATTCAAGGCGGCTCAGACGGGCGGACCTTCGGGCGGATGTATTCCCGCCTGTCATATAGACGTGCCGATAGATTACGAACACCTTATGAGCCTCGGTTCGATGATGGGCTCGGGCGGCCTTATCGTAATGGACGAGGATACGTGTATGGTTGACATAGCAAAGTTCTTCCTTGAATTTACCGTTGACGAATCGTGCGGAAAATGTACGCCGTGCCGTATAGGAACAAGAAGGCTTTATCAGTTTATAGACAAGATAACAAAGGGCGAGGGCGAGCTTGAGGATCTTGACAAGATAAGAGAGCTCTGCGCGCACATGCACTCAACGTCGCTCTGTGCGCTCGGCCAGACGGCGCCGAACCCCGTTATTTCAACAATGCGCTATTTTGAGGACGAGTACATAGCTCATGTTAAGGACAAGACGTGCCCCGCGGGCGTGTGCAAGAGCCTTATGTCGTATGAGATTGTACCGAAGCTCTGCAAGGGCTGTACGCTCTGCGCAAAGAACTGCCCGGTGGACGCTATATCGGGCGATGTGAGAAAGCCGCATAAGATAGACAGGCAGAAATGTATCAAGTGCGGACTGTGTATGAAGAACTGTAAGTTCGGAGCAGTTATAAAGAAGTAACGGGAGGGAGCATATAAATGGTAACATTAAAAATAAACGGCATCAGCGTAACTGTGCCGGAGGATTATACCATTCTTCAGGCGGCGAAGGAGATAAACGTTGAAATCCCCTCACTGTGCTATCTGAAGGATGTAAACTGCATCGGCTCGTGCAGAGTCTGCGTTGTTGAGGTTGTGGAAAGAGGACGCAGCCGCCTTGTTGCGTCGTGCGTATATCCCGTTGCCGAGGGCATGGAGGTATACACAAACACACCGTCTGTAAGAACGTCGAGAAGGACAACAATCGAGCTTATACTTTCAACTCATCACAAGAAGTGCCTTTCGTGCGTGAGAGGAAACAACTGCGAGCTTCAGAAGCTGGCGTTTGACTACGGCGTTGACGAGGACCGCTTTGCGGAGGAAGAAATAAAATACGATATAGACGATCTTTCGCCGTATATAGTAAGAGATAACAACAAGTGTATTATGTGCAGACGCTGTACGGCAGCCTGCAACAACGTTCAGACGGTAGGCGCAATAGGCGAGATAGGCAGAGGCTATAAAGTACATATCGGCTGTGCGTTTGAAAAGAGCATGGACGAGTCCGCGTGCGTCGGCTGCGGACAGTGTATAGTGGCATGTCCCGTCGGCGCTCTCAGCGAAAAGAGCCAGATAGACGACGTTTGGGACGCCATAGCGGACCCGAAGAAAAAGGTTGTTGTGTTCACAGCGCCGTCGATAAGAGCGACGCTCGGCGAATGCTTTGATATGCCGATAGGCACAAACGTTGAGGGCAAGATGGTTGCCGCAATAAGACGCCTGGGCGTTGACGGCGTATTTAACATGGACGTTACGGCCGACCTTACGATAGTTGAGGAGGCAACGGAGCTTATAGAACGCATCGAGCACAGCGGCACTCTGCCGATGTTCACAAGCTGCTGCCCGGGCTGGGTGAAGTTTGTTGAGCATCAGTATCCGGAATTTATACCGAATCTTTCAACGTGCAAGTCGCCGCAGCAGATGTTCGGCGCAGTGCTGAAAACGTATTATGCGCAGAAGAACGGCATTGACCCGAAGGATTTGTTTGTTGTCAGCATAATCCCGTGCACGGCAAAGAAATTTGAGTGCACGCGTCCCGAGGAAAATGCGTTTGATTTTACCGATGTTGACGTTTCGCTCACAACAAGAGAGCTTGCAAAGATGATAAAGGGCGCCGGCTTAAAGTTTACCGACCTTAGTGATGAGGAGTTTGACGATCCGTTTGAAACAGGCAGCGGCGCGGGCGTGATATTCGGCGCAACGGGCGGCGTTATGGAGGCTGCGCTGAGAACCGCGGCCGACGTTATAGACGGAAACTCAAAGAAGATAGACTTTAAAGAGGTACGCGGCACCGAGGGCCTGAAGGAAGCGACATATACGCTCGGCGGCAACAAATTCAAGGTTGCCGTGGCGTCCGGTCTCGGAAACGCGAGAAAGGTGCTTGAAAGCATAAAGAGCGGCGAAAAACAGTATGACTTTGTTGAGATAATGGCATGTCCCGGCGGCTGTGTAAACGGCGGCGGACAGCCCGTACAGGGCGACAGCGTAAGAAATTACGTTGATCTTAAGAAGCTCAGGGCAAAGGCGCTCTACGACGCCGACAAGAAGGGCAAGTACAGGAAGTCGCACCTTAATCCCGTTATCAAAATGCTTTACGACGAGTATTTTGACGCTCCGGGCAAGCATCGTGCGCACCGTCTGTTGCACACGCATTATGTGAAGAGAGACAGGTTCTGATTATTATAAAGCCGCGTCAAAAGCAGCCGCTTTTGACGCGGCATAGTTGCAGAATATCTTTATTCAATTCCACACACACAAAAGGGGAGATGCGTATGTTTACCGCCGATATGCACAGCCATACGTTTTTCAGCTATGACGGTTCAAATTCGCCGGAGGAAATCATAGAAAACGCAATCGCGCACAGCGTTGACGTTATCGGGATAACAGACCATCAGTTTTCGATAGGCGACAGGATAGGCGAATATTATGAATACATACAGCACTGCAAAATAAAATACGCGGGCAGAATAAAGGTCAGGTGCGGCCTTGAAATAGGCACGCGCCCAAAGCCCGATGACTTTATCGCGGAGGCGGCGCAGTATTTCGACTACGTCCTTTTTGAAAGCCTTGACAGCGCCGCCGCAATGGACTTTTACGAGTTTCTCGAATGGCAGCGTATGTTCAAATGCAGAAAGGGTCTTGCGCATACGGACGTGTTCAGGCTGTCCGCGCGCTTCGGGCTTGACGTTATCGCGGCGCTTAAGGAAAACGATATTTTCTGGGAATTAAACACCTCCGGAAATTACCCGTACTATTATGATTTTCTTACAAACGACAAAAAGCGTGAAACTATCCGCAAAAGCGGTATAACCGTCAGCGCCGGCTCGGACACGCACCGTGTTGAGGAATACAGGTTTAAGCAGCTTCGGCGCGCAAACGAGCTTTTGCAAAGTTTGGGCAATGAGTTTTTCTGCTGAATATTGTAAAATACCGCCTCTGCCGGCGCTGCGGCAGAGGCGTTCTTAATATTAAGATTTTGTTCACAGAAAATTCATTGACTTTACAGTAAATACATGATATACTAAGTTAAAAGTACACTTGGTTTAATAATTGGCGGACGCACCGGGCCGCCGGAAAAAGATAAGGAGGGACGCCGAATGACAGATACGAGGGCTAACGAAACAAAGCTCAGGATGAGCGAATTTATACAGTCGCATGCCGAAAAATGCGTCGGAAACGAAACGATAGACAAATCGCTTTACGATAAGTACAATGTTAAGCGCGGCTTGAGAGATAAGCAGGGCAACGGAGTTGTAACCGGTCTTACAACGATTTCGGAAATTGAAGCATATAAAAACATAGACGGTCAGAAGGTGCCGTGCGAGGGTAAGCTTTTATACAGAGGCTATAACATATACGACCTTGTTGGCGCGGACGTAAGCGAGAAGCGTTTCGGCTTTGAGGAAACGGCGTATCTGCTGCTTTTTAACGAGCTGCCGAGCGAGTCGGAGCTGCATGAGTTCAGCGACCTTCTCGGAAGGCTCAGACGTTTGCCGACAAACTTTGTGCGCGACGTTGTTATGAAGGCGGCGGGCAAGGATATAATGAACAATATGACGAGAAGCATACTTACGCTTGCATCATACGACAGGCGTGCGGCCGATATATCGATACCGAACGTTTTAAGGCAGTGCCTTATGCTGATAAGCGAATTCCCGATGCTTGCCGTTTACGGCTATCACGCGTATAATCACTATGAGCGTGATGACAGTATGTATATACACCGTCCCGACCCGACGCTTAGCACCGCGGAAAATATACTTCGCATGCTGCGCCCCGATATGAAATATACGGAGCTTGAAGCACAGGTGCTCGATGTTGCGCTTATGCTTCATATGGAACACGGCGGCGGCAACAACTCAACGTTTACAACGCACGTTGTAACGTCGGCGGGCTCCGACACATATTCCGTAATGGCCGCGGCGCTTTCGTCGCTTAAAGGGCCGAAGCACGGCGGCGCAAACATAAAGGTTGTTGAGATGATGCAGGACCTTAAGGAAAACGTAAAGGACCTTAAGGACCGCGACGAAATCGAAGCATATCTTAAGAAGCTGCTTCATAAAGAAGCGTTTGACAGGAGCGGGCTTATATACGGAATGGGTCATGCCGTATATTCAAAGTCCGACCCGCGCGCAAAGATATTCAAGAGCTTTGTTGAGAAGATAGCGCTTGCAAAGGGCAGGGACGAAGACTTTGCGCTGTATTCGGCAGTTGAAGAAATGGCTCCGCGCGTAATAGGCGAGGAGAGGAGAATATATAAGGGTGTAAGCCCCAACGTCGATTTCTACAGCGGCTTTGTTTACAGCATGCTCGACATTCCGCCCGAGCTCTATACGCCGATGTTCGCAGTTGCGAGAATAGTCGGCTGGAGCGCTCACAGGATAGAGGAGCTTATAAATGCCGATAAGATAATACGTCCGGCATACAAGAGCGTGCTTACGGAAAAAGAGTACGTTCCGCTTCATGACAGACCTGAAAATTAAATATACAGCAAAAAAAGGCCGACAGTGCCGATACAAATTTGCTTGTCGTTTTTTTCGTTTTCATCGTCATAAACCTCCTTATAAGCATCTTTTTGCCGCTTGCCATTTGCGTGGTAAGCGGTCTGTTTTTTCGAACCGAGGTCCGCGCAAGATCGAGGATCATCGCCATATAATCGTTTTTCTGCGGCTCCGTCAAGCTTTTGCAAACCTCATAGTCGCAGGATATTTCACATTCCTCGTCAATCTGCCTTGATACGATATAGACAAACGGATTAAACCAATGGATACTTGAAACAAGCATGGCAAACCATTTGTACAATAAATCGCGACGCCTGTAGTGTGTCAGCTCGTGGAGCAGGATATAGTCTAATTCATCTTCCTTAATTTCCGTTTGCGGAAGATATAATATAGGCTTTATAAGCCCCACAATCAAAGGTGCGTCCAAAAGCTCCGTTTTTCGTACCGTCAGTCTTTTCGGTATGTTTTCTAAACTGCACTCGGGTACAGAATGCTTTTTGATTGTCCGCAGAAACACAGCGTATTTTATTATCCTATACATAATCAGCAAGACAGCCGCCGTCAGCCATAAAAAACCCGAAAGCCGTGCAAGGCTGACCGGAATGTCTGGTATGTTTGGAACGCGGCTTTGCTCCGTTTCCGCAAACGCCGTATGCTGTGCCGGTTCCTGCCGGTTCTCCGAGGTTACAGACTGCTGCGTCTGCACCGATGTGTTTTCCGGCATCGTTATCAGCACCGGTTCTGCGGGCAGCGATACTTTTACAGGCAAAACCATCGCAATCAAAACCGCAAGCCAGATGCAATACTGCCACCTCGGGGAAAACAGCCGTTTCGTCACAGGTTTAATGCACAAAAGCACAAGCGCCAAAACGCTTCCCGCTGCCGACATCAGAAGAATGCTCTTAAATATTCCCTCCATACGGGCACCTCCCTACAAATCAAACATTTTGCGGATTTCGTCAATGTCCTCCTCCGTCATATCCTCGCTTTTGAAAAGCGATACGGCAAGGTCTTTGACAGAACCGTGATACAGCCTTGACACAAATTCCTTCGTCTGCTCTTTGGTGTATGCTTCCTTGTCCAAAAGCGGCGTGTAGTAATTAACGCGCCCTTTCTTTTCGGACACAACCGCACCCTTTTCCTCCATTCGCACAAGCAGCGTACCGACTGTTTTATATGCCCATTTGCCCTTTGGCAGCCTGTCGCAAACAGCTTGAATATTGAGCGGCTCGTCAGCCTCCCAAAGAATCTGCATAACCTCAAGCTCTGCGCCGCTTATTTGACCGCGCCGTTTCATATTGACAACCTCCTTTTAACTCTTACACGTGTAGGTTAATTATACCTTACAACAGTAAGAGATATTTGTCAAGTGTTTTTCCAAAAAAAATTATTTTTTTATTAAAAATAAAAAAAGAATCCCGCAGGACTGAATTTTTGTTCCTGCGGGTGTTATTGCTTATCAATCAAGATGGAAAACAGGGTGGAGGTCGATCGACACAGGGCTGTTATCGGGATTGGTTTCCATAATATCAGCCATAAAGTCCCACCATTTGCGGTTTATCGGAGTGTCGGCGCTCTTTGCCCAAAGCTCCTCGTCCTCTATTTCTATGTAGCCGAAGAGCGTCATTGTTTCTTCGTCGAGGAATATCGAATAATTCCTGCCGCCGTGCTCGTGAATCATGTCCTTCATTTCGTCCCACAGCTCGTTATGGCGCTTCTCATATTCTGCAGCCATACCGTCGTAGAGCTTCATTTTAAAACCTTTTCTGATCATCTCTTTTTCTCTCCTTTTATACTTTTATATTAACGGGCTATGCCCGCTTTGATGCTTAGAATAAGCCGGTTATAACGCCGTCGTTGTCTATATCTATACGCTCCGCGGCGGGCGATTTGGGAAGCCCGGGCATCGTCATAATATCGCCTGTTTCGGCAACAACGAAGCCTGCGCCGTTTGAAACGCGCACGCTGCTGACTGTTACGGTAAAGCCCGAGGGCCTGCCGAGAAGCGACGGGTCGTCTGACAGCGAATACTGCGTTTTTGCCATACAGACGGGCTTTTTGTCAAGCCCGAGCTTTTCTATTCGTGCGATCTGCTTTTTGGCGCGCGAGGTGTATTCAACTCCGTCGCCGCCGTATATTTTTTTGACTATAGCCGCTATTTTATTTTCTATCGTATCGTCAATATCGTATACCGGATGATATTCGGCATTATGCGCGGCTATTGCGCCGAGCACTTTTTCGGCAAGCTCGGTACCGCCGCTGCCGCCCTTTGCGAATACCTCGGAGAGCGCGCAGTCCGCGCCCCATTCGCGGCACATATTTATTACCGTTTCAAGCTCCGCGGCCGTATCCGTGTCAAAACGGTTTATTGCAACAACAACGGGCGCGCCGAACGACTGCATATTTTCTATGTGCTTTCTCAGGTTTTCCATACCGGAGCGAAGCGCATCGACGTTTTCTTCCTTAAGCTCCGTTTTCTTAACGCCGCCGTTGTATTTTAACGCCCTTACCGTTGCCACGATAACGACGGCGTCGGGACGGATCCCGGCGAAACGGCATTTTATATCCATGAATTTTTCCGCGCCCAGATCGGCGCCGAAGCCTGCCTCGGTAACGGTGTAATCGGCAAGCTTCATTGAAAGCTTTGTGGCCTGTATGCTGTTGCAGCCGTGGGCGATATTTGCAAACGGGCCGCCGTGAATAAGGCACGGGGTGTGCTCCAATGTCTGAACGAGATTCGGCTTTATCGCATCCTTCAAAAGCGCCGTCATTGCGCCTTCGGCTTTGAGGTCGCGCGCAAAAACCGGTTCGCCGCTGCGGTTATAGCCTATTATTATGTTTCCGAGACGCTTTTTCAGGTCGTCGATATCAAGCGCAAGGCACAGTATCGCCATAATTTCCGATGCAACGGTTATCATAAAGCCGTCCTCGCGCGGAACGCCGTTCACCTTGCCGCCCATGCCGACAACGATTTTTCGCAGCGCCCTGTCGTTCATGTCAACGGCGCGTTTCCATACGATATTTGAAACGTCGATGTCAAGCGCGTTGCCCTGATGTATATGATTGTCTATCATGGCGGAGAGCAGATTGTTTGCGGCCGTTATGGCGTGCATATCGCCCGTAAAATGAAGGTTTATATCCTCCATCGGCACAACCTGCGCATAGCCTCCGCCGGCAGCGCCGCCCTTTAAGCCCATAACAGGACCGAGCGACGGCTCTCTCAGTGCAAGCATAACGCTTTTGCCCATGCCGGAAAGCGCGTCGCCGAGGCCTATTGTTGTGGTTGTTTTGCCTTCGCCCGCGGGCGTGGGATTTATTGCCGTAACAAGTATGAGCTTCCCGTCACGTTTGTCCGCAAGGCGCTCATAAACGCCGCGTGCGATTTTTGCCTTGTACCTGCCGTAATATTCAAGGTCGTCCTCGCAAAGCCCCACCTTTGCGGCAATGTCGCGTATATGAAGCATATCGGCGCGCTGTGCTATTTCAATATCGGTCAGCATGAAGTTTCCTCCTTTTTTTCGTTCGGTGAGCGTAATTATATGCGTAAAAAATATTTGTATATAAACTCAAATAGAGCTGAGCCGTTCGGCCCAACTCTGATTTTGCTGTTGTATTTATCAGTTGTTCGAGAAATAGCCTCTGTCTTCTCTTACTTTTCTGAGCAGAAGGTCAAGACGGTGTTCAACGTCGTTTAATACGTCGTCAACATACTGGTCGGTATCTGTCTTGATTTCCATAGCCTTTTTCTGAGCCTCATTCACAAGCTCGTTTGCCTGCTCGTAAGCGCACTTTGTTATCTCATGCTCGTCAATAAGCTGCATCTGAGTTTCCTCTGCGTTTTTCTGTATCGTTTCGGCTCTGTTTTCGGCTTCTGTCAGTATTCTCTGTCTTTCCTCTTTGACCCACTTGGCTTCCTTTAATTCATCGGGGTACACCAAACGAATTTCCTGGATATAATCGAGAAGCTCGTCCTTGTCGAGCATTACCTTTCCCGTAAGAGGAACGGCAGAAGCTTTTTCGATAGTCTCCTCCATCATATCGATGATTTCCATGATATCCATATCCATGTCCATCTTTTTTCCTTCCTTTCAGACTATTTATATTTTTCTTGGATTTTGTTTATTATGCTTGCCGGCACAAGTCCGGTCAAATCTCCCTTAAATCCCGCCAGCTCTTTTACCATGCTTGAGCTTATATAAGAATACTTTGTGTCTGTCATCATAAACATCGTTTCATATTCGGGATTTAACGCCTTGTTTAAAAGAGCCATTTGAAATTCGTATTCAAAATCGGCAACGGTTCTTAGACCCTTTATTATAACTGCGGCGTTTTTTGCTTTTACAAACTCCACAAGAAGCCCCGTAAAGCTGTCAACCTCAACATTTTGAATATCGGACGTTACTGAACGTATCATACAAACGCGCTCCTCCGGCGTGAATACCGGATTTTTGCCGCCGTTGCATAATACGCCGACTATGACCTTGTCATAAATCCTGCTTGCTCTGCGGATTATGTCAAGATGACCGTTCGTGATGGGGTCGAAGCTGCCCGGGTAAACTGCGATTCTTTCCATAGCTAATTTCCTTCACCGGTTTTTTTGTATACGGTTATATGAGTCCTTCCGTATTTTCGCTGCTTGATTATTTCAAGCCCCCGAACCTCGCCGAAAAAATCGGTATCGTCGCTCTCGAGCACAGCTATGCCGCGATCCGTGAGCAGGCCGTTTTCCGCTATTGTTTTAAGCGACGGCTCCGCAAATCCCTTATTGTACGGCGGGTCAAGAAAAATAATGTCAAAGCTGCGTCCGCAGCGCCCGATGTAGCCGAGACTGTCGCCGGTTATAAGCTCGCATTTGCCGCCGTAACCGAGCGTGTCAATGTTTTTTCTTATTATATCCGCCGCGCGCCTGTCCTTTTCGATGCAGACCGCATGAGCTGCGCCGCGCGACAGAGCCTCAAGAAAAAGCGCTCCGCTTCCGCCGAACATATCAAGCACGCCGGCATCCGAAATATATTCCTGAATGAGATTAAACACCGACTCCTTAACCCGGTCCGTTGTCGGACGGATGTTCCGCCCTTCAAAGTCCGCAAGCTTTCGTCCCCGGTGCTCTCCGGCTATTATTCTCATGCGTATTCCTCCGCGTTGTACATTATATTCTATCCTAAAGTTGCAAAAAGGTCAACACTAATTGCGATTTTTCTCTAAAAATCACAAAATGTAAATACTTTTGTAATGTTTTTGATACAATATTACAAAAGTATTTCACGACAAGTAACATAAAATGTAATAAAAAGTTTATTAGTGGCATAATAGGACGGGCGGCTGCCGCTGCGAAGCGGGGGCAGCCGTCCGCATACAGGGAAAATACTATTCTATATCGTCGATAAAGTCGGGAATATTTTCTCCTCTTACGTATTCGTTGTTCGGGACGGGTATGTTTTCATCCATATCCGGGCCTATATAAAAGCTTGTTTGCGTGCACTGGTTATATGCCGTATTCTGGAATGCGACGCTCAGGCGGTACAGATAATCGTGCATAAACGTATAGAACTTATGATGCGTAATATCCGTCGTCGTATAAATCCGCAGCTCCGTATCGTCCTCGTTTCTCCATACGGCCTCCTCGCGCCAGTCGCCTATAATATCGGCCTGGATGCACGGCGTACCCTTTTTCCAGTTGTTTGAAAGCACGCCCGCGGGATCGAGGATTGTGGTGAGCTTATTGTTTTCGTAATCCCATTTATATATTTTCGGATAGCCGTAGCCCTTTTCATCGTCGAACGCATGGTCGAGAAGCTCTCTTAAAAGGTCGCCGTCCCACCATATTGCAAAATCTATCGATTCCGGGCCTTTTTCGTTTATGAGCTCGCCCTCCATTGTGAAGATGCCGTCATCCATAACCCAGCACTGATTGCCATCGTAGCGCGGGTCGATTTTTGCGCACAGGCCGCGTGTTGTATCGCGTCCCGTAAACCTGCCCCATTTTATTTCACCCGTTGCGGGGTCGTGCGATTCAAAGCCGTATTCAACGCCCTCGTGCTCATGTATCTGGAACATATCGAGATTCGGCGTTTTCGGAGTGAAGTTTCCGAGGTTCATGCAGTCGCCGTGCTCAAGGCCGGTGGAATATATTCCTTTTCCGTCGTGATCGACAGCCATCGAGCCGTAAACTATTTCGTCGAGGCCGTCTCCGTCAACGTCGCCGACGCCAAGGTTGTGATTGCCCTGGTTTGTATATTCGATGTTTTTGTCCTTGTTGGCAAGGAATTTCCAGCGTTTAACGAGCCTGTTGTCTATCATATCGTATGCGACAAGCGCCGTCGGGCAGCCGTGGTCGTAATAGCCGCGGCACATAACAACGCTCGGGTTCTGACCGTCAAGATACGCAACGCACGCAAGGAAGCGGTCAACCCTGTTGCCCCAGCTGTCGCCCCATTCGCGTACATTGCCGCGCGGCGGGTCGTAATCGACGGTGTCTATCGCGGCGCCGGTCATACCGTCGAAAACGGTAAGGTATTCGGGACCGTCGAGTATAAATCCGTCCTTGTTTCTGTAGTCGGCAGACGCATCGCCTATGACTTTGCCGGCGCCGTCAATTGTGCCGTCGGCCGTTTTGCATATCATTTCGGCTTTGCCGTCGTTATTGAAGTCATACACCATAAACTGCGTATAGTGCGAGCCGGCGCGGATATTCACGCCGAGGTCTATTCTCCAGAGCTTTGTGCCGTCGAGCTTATACGCGTCCATAAGCACATTTCCCGTATAGCCCTTGTGGGCGTTGTCCTTGCCGTTTGCGTCCCAGCGAAGGACTATTTCGTATTCGCCGTCGCCGTCGAGATCGCCCACAGCCGCGTCGTTTGCCGTGTAGGAATACGTTTTCCCGTCCGGAAGCGTTATGTCAGCCGGCTTATCGAGCGGCAGCGAAAGATACGGAGCGTCCGTCACCTTAACGGATGCGCCCTTCCTTTCCGCCTTTCCGTCAAGAACGGCCTTTACGGTGTAAACGTCGTCCGCCGTACCGTCCGGGTCAAGATAATTTGTTGAATCCGTTACCGGCGTTTCGGTAATCAAATCATCGTTTCTGTAAACGATAAAATCTATTCCCTTTGCGTATTCATACGCGTTAAGACGCCAGCTCAGGAACACGCCGCCGTCTGTTTTCATTGCGACAAGACCGCGTCCGAGCGTTTCCATGCGGCGCTTTTTCGGCTCCGCCTCCATATCTATCGTAACCTCGGCGCGCGGCGTTTTGCCGGAGGTCGTTACGGCCTCGACGGCATACACGTAAGGAACGTTTGTTACGACCTTGTCTATATAATGGGTTTCGTCTGTTTTTGCGATGTACTTGTAAATGCCGTAAGGCGCCTTTTGATATATGTTATACCATACGGCGTCCTCGTTTCCGTCCCATACGAGCGTTACGGAATTGGGCGTTTCCTTTGCGTCGAGATTTTCTATCGCAAAGCTTACGCTGCCGCCGTCAACAACCTTGACGCTTACCGTTTTTTTGCTGTCTGTTTCGAATTTATGAGCGTAAATGCCGCATACGGTGTATTCGTAATCGGCGCAGAGCTCAACCTCCGAATCGGTAAATTCTTCTGTTATAACGTCGGATACAATATCCGTTTCGTTGTTTTTAAGGTTTTTTCTTTTTATCCTGTAGCCTATAACGCCGTCTGCCTTTTCCCATGTAAGCTTAACGGCGGCTTTATCGCGCTTTGCCGTTATTTTTGCCGTAACGTCAGGCATTTCGATGTCGAGCTTTTCGGCAATGTCTATTGCGTTTACCGCGGGATGCTTCCCGGGCTTTACGTCAAACACCATAACGCCGTCCGTGACCTCAACGTCCTTAACGTATTCCTTAACGCAGCCGTCGTTTATCCAGCCGGCAAAATCAACGCCGTTTGCCGTAACGACCGTTACAACGTCGCCTTCGTCAACATAGTCGCCCATTGCGACACGTACCTTATAAATTCCGTTATCAAGCTTTACCTTAAACGAGTTCCCGCCAAGCAGCAGAAAGTCGCGGTACAGCTCCATATCTCCGGTTTCGCGCACTTCTCCGTCCGCTTTTTCGGCAAGCCCCCAGCCCGATGCGTCGCTGTAAAGCGAGTTTCCCGTCACCTTTGTGTAGCCGTCAACAACGGGCTTGCTGCCGAAATCAAAGCTTGCTTCCTTCATGCGTTTTCCCTCCCTGATTGCTGTGTTCGTGCATGATTTACGGGGCGATTTGGCTCTGCACCCCATATACGTTTATTATACACTATTTTGCGGCGGATTTAAAGACCTTTTTTATATTTTGTGAAATTTTTTTCTTTTTGCGGGGGCACTGCCCCCGCTGCTGCGTTATTGAAGCGCTGCGATGATGTTGTTGTTTTCGTCGATCATATATGCTTTTATTTTGTCATAGCTCTCGGGTACATCGAGCGTAAGCGCGCCGGCGGCTTTTTCTGTGCCGTATACGCCCGAAAGCGTGCCGTTTGCGTCATAGCATACGGCAATAAGCGCATGAGCGCCGTTCCCGGCGGCCGTGCCGGTCAGCCTGCCGCCGTCCATGCTTATTTCGCCCTGTACTGACGGTATTCGGAGCACCGTAAACGAATTTGCCGGAAGCGTATATGTAAATTCCGCGCCGTTTTCCGACTGCGCCGCGTTTATATTAACAACGCTTTCTTCGGGCACGATTTTATTTTTGTTTTGCAGCGAGTTTTCGTCGGTATCGGCTCCGCGCATAACGGTGAGCGCCGCTTCCGCGCCGAGAGAAAGCGTGTTTTCGACTTTGAATTTAACGGGTACGTCGGCATTGTGAGTGTTTGCCGTTTTAATGATTATATCGCCCGTTTCCGTATCATACACGCTTGACGAATAAACGGGACCGTAATCCTTCGGCTTCGTATATGAGCAGGCAAGCTCGCCGTTTACGTATGCCGAAACCGAATTTCCGCTTACCTCGATGCGAATATCATACCATTCGCCCGTATTTATTGTTATTTCGGACGAATAATTCTGCTCCGCGGTGTTTTCAAGCGTAACGGCGCTGCCGTTTACGACCTGCTGCATTTTTGACGCGGTATTCGACCAGCCGCCGAGGTTTGCCCAATACATGTTTTTGCCGTCCTCAAGCGCCGCGCCGATAAGAAAGCCTTCGTTTCCGCCCGTTTTGCGCGCCTTAAGCGTCACCGTATAATCGCTTAAATCCTCATCCTCTATATAATAAAGGCAGTTTTCCTCCTCCGTTATCTGCGTAACGGAGCCGTCGGGATTCTGCGACCAGCTTCCGTTTTGCGCCGTCCATGAGCCGTCAAAGCCGGAATATATAACTTCTCCGTCCGAGGCTGTGATTTCTATATCGGCAAAATCAGCCTGCGTTTTCCATGTGCCGACAGCAACGCCGCCCTTTAATCCGTTATCGGCTTCGCTGCCCGCAAGCGCAACGTCCGTATCGAGCGAATAATCGCCGCGGTTGTTTGAAAACAGCGACTGTACATAATAATTCGGCGTTAAAACAAGCTCCGAATTATTAAACCATATCATATTTGCCGCAGTCCATTGCGTATTGCCGTATTTGGCAAACATAGGCGCGTAGCTTGCCATTTTAACAACGTCGGCGTTCCGTTCAAGCCCTGTCATAAACGCGGCCTCCGAAAGCGCGTTATACCACGTGTTGCCCTTTGATGCGTATTCGCCGAGGAAAACATCAGTGCCGCCGCGTCTGTAATTATCGTAGCGGTACGCGTGCTCCCTGAACCAGTCGGCGCTTTCGTAATAATGCTCGTCCATGAGGTCCGCAAGCTCTGTATTTTCGTTTGCCCAGTTCCACGCAAGGTTGTTCGACCCGCCGGAGGACGCGGTGCCGGAGGTTGTAATGAGCTTTATGTCGGGATATTTTTCATGTATCGCCTCGGCAAAAAGCTTATAACGCTCAAAATATATTTCGCCGTACTGCTCGTTTCCGATGCCTATATATTTTAATCCGAACGGCTCTTCATGACCCATCTCTATTCGTTTCCGCGCCCATTCGCTGTTTGTGTCCGTGCCGTTTGCAAATTCTATAAGGTCGAGCGCATCTTGAATATACGGCTCAAGCTCGTCAAGCGGTACAAGATGTTCCTCGTCGGTGTTCCCCGCGGCGCGCACCTGGCACGCCATGCCGCAGTTAAGTATCGGCACGGGCTCCATATCGAGATCCTCGCACATCTGGAAATACTCATAAAATCCGAGGCCGTAAGTCATTTGGTATTCTTCCGCCGCCGACGGGTTCCAGATGTTTATCATTTCCTTGCGCTCCGCCGGGTCGCCTATGGTGTCCTTCCAATTCCATGCCGTTTCCATCGTTTCGCCTTCAACGGCGCAGCCGCCGGGGAAGCGCAGAAAGCTCGGATGAAGCGCCTCAAGCGCCTCCATCATGTCTTTTCTCAGCCCGTGGCCTTTATACGTGTCCTGCGGCATAAGCGATACCATGTCTATATCAAGATTGCCCTCCTCGCCGTGCAGACGGTTAAGCACAAGGCACACGCCCGATTCCGTTCTTGAGGGCGTAAGCACGGTGCTTATCTTCTGCCATTCGCCGTTTGTGTCGAATGACAACACCTCCGTGCAGTTTATATATTCTCCGTTCTTCTCTGTGATTCCGTGCGGCTCCTCATCTGCCAGTCCGCAGTCGTTTGCCCAAATAGGCTTGCTGCCTATAGTGACGCGCAAAGCCCCCTTGCCGCGCACATAAGCCGAAAAATCATATTTCTTGCCGCCTTCGACATACATATTCTGAAGAAAGCCGCCGTTTGCGACAGCGCCGCTGTTGCCGTAAGCCTCCGTGTCCTCGCTTGTTGATAAAAGCGTTATATATGTCGGATTGTTTTCATGTATCGGCGATTCCGTATTTACCGTAACGCCGTCGTTTTCGTCCGTCAGCTGCGAATTGCATTTTATCCACGAATCGAGCGGATCGCTCATCTCAAACGAACGGTTTCGCACAAGCTCTGCGTACAGCCCGCCGTCGGCGGAGGAATTTATATCTTCAAAAAACAGCCCCCACATCGTATCGGAAACAGGCTTTGAGCGGTCGGAAGCGTCGGCCGTTATCGTATACGGCGTTTCGCCCGTGCCCGGCACGTAAACCGTATATTCCCTTGTGCTTGAACGAGAATACCACGCCGATCCCGGCTCCGTGTTTTCGTTTATTGATTCGGCCGTCGCCGTGAGCGTAACGGCAGTCTGCTCCTCACGCGGCGTAACGGCTCCCGTTTCCGTGTTTATAACGTCCTCGTTATCGGAGCTCCACGTTATGCTGAAGCTGTCGCTCAAAAACTCCGGCAGGTCTATCGTATCGCCGAAAATAAGCTGCCCGTCGTCTATCGAGTACGTATCGAGCATGGTTTCAAAATCGTCTGCCGTCAGCGCGCCGCCCATATCGGCCTGTATTTCGCTTTCGCTCAAAATCCCGTCATAGATTTTAAAATCATCGACCGTCCCCGCAAGGTAGCCGTCGCTCTCGTAATGCGATTTGCCTATATAGTTTGAAAATTCTCTGTAGTTATAAGAATCGGTGAAAGATTTGAGGTCGTTTGAAAGGTCTGTCTTTGTGTTCACAAGCCGTCCGTTTTCGTAAAGCGACATTGAGGTTTCATCGATCGTAACGGTATAATGCCGCCATTCATCGATCTTCGCGTTTTCGGCTGAATCCATCGTGGCTGTGCCGCCGTATGATTTGATCTCGGTCCTTGCTGCGCCGCCCGAATACGGCGCGAAAAAGAAGTTCAGACTGCTGTCGCGCCCGATATCGAACAGCCGCCCCCAAACGTTCAGCTTTGACGGCTTATACCATGCCGATATCGTCATGCTTTCCGAGCTTATCGCGTTCGGCAGCACCGCGCAGCCGTCAACGCCGTCAAGCACGAGCCCGTTCCCCGTTTTCCCTTCGCCGAGCTCCGCACCGCCGTGAAGCGAAACGCCCGTGCCGTCGAGCGTTTCAAAATCATAGCCGTACTTAAGCTCTGCCGATGTGCCGGCAAACGCCGACGGTGCGATTGAAGCGGCAATTGCCGCCGCCGCGGCAAAAGCCGTTATTCTTTTTGTGGTTTTCATGCTGTCTCTCCTCCGTTTTAAAATTTCTTGTTTTAATTATATCATAAAAAAACGGTAAATTAAAGCAAAATATCGGTGCATATTTAACAAAATAATGGACTTCCGCCTATTCGACAAAACCTCCGCAATTTCACGGAAGGATTTTAAAGGTAATTTATGGAAATATATAAACAACCGCCGCAAACAAAAAAACCCCCGCGGCAGCCGCCGGGGGTTCCAAAGGGGGCGGAGCCCCCTTTGAGAAAAAGAAAAGAACCAAACAAGGAGGAAAAAAACAATGCAGCTATCTATGATCCCCAACCGCAGCCTGCTTGTCGCGCACCTGTCGGGCGAGCTCGACCACCACATCACGGGCGAGCTGCGCGAAGCAATAGACCGCGAACTGATGCGCAGGGGCGTGAGAAATCTTGCGTTTGACCTTACGCAAATGAGCTTTATGGATTCATCCGGACTGGGACTTATAATGGGAAGGTTCAAAAAGGTGTCGGCAATAGGCGGCCGCCTTATCGTGTACGGAATGAACGGAAACATAAAACGCATATTTAATATGTGCGGCATGGAAAAGCTTGTTATTGTGGCGGACAGCCTTAACGAGGGCATGGAGGAACTGGACAAATGAATAAGGAGAAAAACATGGAGATTATAAACAAAATGAAGCTTGAATTCCCGAGCCGTTCCGATAACGAGCGGTTTGCGCGCACCGTTGCGGCGTCGTTTGTGCTTGAGCTTGACCCGACGATAGACGAGCTTTCGGAGCTTAAAACGGCAGTGTCCGAAGCCGTAACAAACGCCGTGCTCCACGGCTACGACGGCGGCGAGGGCATAATAACGCTCGAGGGCGAGCTCACAAAAAACGCCGTCACGTTCACCGTAACGGACAGCGGCAGGGGGATAGAGGACATAGCAAAAGCGCGCGAGCCGCTATACACCGGCAAGCCCGAAGCCGAACGCTCCGGCATGGGCTTTACGATCATGGAAGCGTTTACCGATTCGCTTGCGGTTGAAAGCGCGCCCGGCAGGGGCACCCGCGTTACTATGACAAAAATCATGGAGGCCGCCGATGAGTGACAACGACGCGCTTATAGAGCGTGTGCGCGGCGGCGATATGGCAGCGCGCAACAAAATGGTTGAGGAAAACATGGGTCTTGTCCACAGCGTTGCAAAACGCTTTGCGGGACGCGGCTGCGAAAAAGAGGACCTTATCCAAATAGGCGCGATAGGGCTTATAAAGGCGATAAATAAATTCGACCTGTCGTTTAACGTCCGTTTTTCAACGTATGCCGTGCCGATGATAATGGGCGAAATACGCCGCTTTCTGCGCGATGACGGTCCGGTGAAGGTGAGCCGCGGCCTAAAAGAAGCGGCAATGAAGGGCAGGCGCGCAAGGGAACGCCTGCAAAAACAGCTTGACCGCGAACCGAGCATGAATGAAATCGCCGCGGAATGCGGAATAGACGCCGATATTCTGTTGGAGGCGTTCGACGCGTCGTCGCCGCCCGATTCTATCTACGAAAGCGTTTATTCAAAAGGCGGCAGGGATATTCGCCTTATGGATATGCTTGCCTCCGATGACTGCGAGGATGACGTTATAAATAAAGTGGTGATAGACGAGCTGATGAAGGAGCTTGACGAACGCGGCCGGAAAATAGTTGCGCTCAGATTCTTTAAAGGTAAAACGCAGGCCGAAACGGCAAAGGTGATCGGCGTTTCCCAGGTTCAGGTATCAAGGCTTGAAAAGAAAATAATAAAAGAGCTTAAGGAAAAATATGATAACTAAACCGCGCCGCGGCGCAAAAACCGACGCGGCAAAAAAAGTGCGGGGGAACGCAAGTCCCCCCGCTTAAATCAAAGAAGCCGCCCGTCACGCGCGCCATGCGTGCCGGAAGGAAAGTAATTATTCATTTATGGCAGACATCTTTTCCCAGTCTGTTGTGAACGTATTGCCGCTGATAACGCCCTGACCGGCAAGCTGATTGCCCACAATTTCCTGTGCCGTTTTGCCGCTCAGGTCCGTAACAATATTTTCAACACTGAACGTCGCTATCGATATTGAAGGATTTTCGTATATCTTTTTCATCATTCAGCCACCTCCGCAGGATTGATAATTGCCGTCGCCGTTGCAGTTTCATCGTTAAGACCGTTTATGATAAGCCCGAGCTTCAGTTCCGAATCTATATTAGATAGATTAAGATCATCAAATACTTGTGTTTTCTTTGTTGTATTGTCATTTGCCGGTGAAGTAACTTCCCACTGGATCGAAGTTACTTCAGCACCGGACGGAATGGTTGTAACAAAGCCTGTTGCGAATGTATTATCATAATCTTCTGTTCCTTCGCCTACCGTTGCCGTGCTTGTTGTAACCTCCGGCTCGGGCGCAACCTGCTCAGTTGCGTGACATACAGAACATTCCTTTATGCCTTCAACCACATCGCCCCATGTGTGCCAGTCTGCTTGCTGGAGCTTTTCTTCAAGTGAAGTGGTATCAACCGTTACGCTAACACCCTCCATGCTTTCTATAGCATTTATAGCATCGACAAATTCTTGCGCAAGCTCTCTTTGTTCGTTGCAATTCATGCCGTAAAGCTGCAGACTTGTATTTTCCAAGTCGCTTGCCATTTTTTCGAGAATTTTTGTATCGTCATCTTCAAGCTTGTTAATAAGTTCTACATATTCGGCAATACGGTCTGTATTGTTTTCGTAGCAATTCAGAAGATACGGTATTGTTGTGTAGAAGGTGTAGGTGTTTAAAAGACCTATGCTGGCTGAATAATAGCCGTCTGCTTTGGGAATTGTAACACTGCCGGCGCTGCGGCTTGCAATAACACCATTAAATCCGCCCTGTTCTGTGATGGTTAATGAGCTGTTTTTGCATACTTCTATATCTGCATAATTGCTTTCGCCGTTGTTGCAAGTTATATACAAACCTGATGCGGTTACATTTGCCGAATTACTGCCGCTCGAAGTGCCTATTTGAATGCAGCCTTTTGTGTCGCCTGTCGTTCGTTTGATTGCTACTTTGTTAAGCGTAATTTCTGCGCCACTCGTTGGCCCTGTTAATCGCAGCGGAACAAAATCTATGGCTTTTTTTACGGTAATGCCCAAAAAGCTTTCTTCCTCTCTTTGACCTGTCACCCCTGTCCCGTCAAGCGTAAGATCTTCTAATTTAAAGCTGCTTGCGGTTATCTCGAGTAAGTGCTTTGCGTTGTAATATTCACTAGAAGATTTCTCGCTATTTTGTAAAGGCGATATATAATCATTCACATTTGCCGGTTTAATTGTTGTTTTGCCAATTCCCTGTCCTTTTATTGTTACAGATGCGCTGGTGCTGTAGCCTGCATTAGGGCTGATTGCCACAACACCTTCGCCAATCTCAACCGTACCGCCGTTACCGGCTGTGCTTATAGCCGAGCCGAGATCGGTACATGGTGTTTGTGTGCCGTCAGCCTTAATCGCCGTAATCGTCGCCGTTGTTCCGGCCGCATTTGCCGTAACCGCCAATGCGGACATCGCGCCGAACGCCATGCTCAGCGCAAGCGCCGACGCCAAAAGCCTTTTAGCTTTCATAAAAAATTACCTCTCTTCTTCATTATTTTTTTCTGCCGCATTTCTCTGCGGCGCTCTCCTGTTTCCCTCGCCGCCGCGGGGAAGCGTGTATTTTGTCAAAAATAGTATTCCATCGCCGCCCTTCCCTTTGAACCCTGTGATTTCCTTTTCCTCAAATAAACTTATTTACTAAAACAATGCAAAACACGGTCACCGAAATTTCCTTGCAATGTCAAAGTTTATAAGTAAATATATTATAGCACGGTCAGAAACACATGTCAATAGTAAATATTTTTACTAAAATCATTTTGTTCGGCGCTTATATGGTAAAATTACTGTACATACGGAAAAAATACAGGTCGGGTGTTATAATATATGAAACAATTAAATGCGGAGTATATAAAAAAGATAAGAGACCTTCGTGAGGATAACGACTTGACGCAGGAGGATGTTGCGCGGTATCTCGGAACGTCGCAGACGATGTATGCGCGGTATGAGCGCGGCGCAAACGAGCTGCCCGTGCGCCATTTGATAAAATTATGTAGGCTTTACGGCGTATCCGCGGATTATATATTGGGACTTGTAAAAAAAGAAACACCGGCCGATGAATGATTGTTTTTTTCCTCAAAGGGGGCTCTGCCCCCTTTAGAACCCTCGCCCTGCCTTAATTTTCCGCGCCCGTCACCATTTGCTCCGAGCTGGTAACGCACGATGCGCGTTAAGGCTCTTCCGCAAACGGATGACGTGCGCTCTTTAAGCGGCGCATATTTCCCCTTCCGAGGAATGTATGTGCAGCGTAACATCC
>DVLU01000026.1 GCA_018715365.1 Candidatus Ornithomonoglobus intestinigallinarum
GGATGTTACGCTGCACATACATTCCTCGGAAGGGGAAATATGCGCCGCTTAAAGAGCGCACGTCATCCGTTTGCGGAAGAGCCTTAACGCGCATCGTGCGTTACCAGCTCGGAGCAAATGGTGACGGGCGCAAAAAAAGCCCCCCCTGGCTGCCGTTCCGGGGGTGCGGGGGCGAAGCCCCCGCGTAAAAATAAAAAGACGAAGGGAGAGCGAACAATGAAGGAAAATGATTTTTCGGCGGGCAGCATGCGCCGCCACATCATATCGCAGGCAATACCGCTCACAATCGCCCAGCTTGTGCAGATACTGTACAACATAACGGACCGCGTGTACATAGGCCACCTGCCGGGCGCGTCCGGGCTGGCGCTCACCGGAATAGGCCTTATTTTCCCTCTTGTTGCGCTCGTTTCGGCTTTTACGACGCTGTTCGGCATGGGCGGCGGCTCGATATTTGCGATAGCCCGCGGCGCGGGCGACGCAAACCGCGCCGAAAAAATAATGTCGAACACGTTCACGCTGCTGTGCGCATCGTCGTTTTTCATAACGGCGCTGTGCTATATCTTCAGGCAGCCGGTGCTCTACGGTCTCGGCGCAAGCGACGCAACGTACGTTTACGCAAACGATTATCTTGAAATATATCTTATAGGCACGCCGTTTGTTATGATAAGCGTCGGCATGAACTGGTTCATAAACGGCCAGGGCTTCCCCAAAACCGGCATGATGACGGTGCTCTGCGGCGCCGTGTTGAATATTGTGCTCGACCCGATATTTATTTTCGGATTTGATATGGGCATACGCGGCGCGGCCGTTGCAACGGTTATTTCGCAGATCGTTTCGGCGGTGTGGGTGCTGGCGTTTTTGTTCGGGAAAAGAACGCTTCTTAGGATACGGAAAAAATATGTTGTGCCGGAAAGGGCTGTGGTTAAGTCGGTGCTTTCGATAGGCATGGCGGGCTTTATCATGAACGGCACAAACTGCCTTGTCCAGGCGGTCTGCAATATAGTTTTGAGCGGCTACGGAGATTTGTACGTCGGGATCATGACCGTTGTGAATTCGATACGCGAAATTGCGCAGCTGCCAGTTTCGGGCATCGCAAACGGCGCGCAGCCCGTTTTGGGCTATAACTACGGCGCGAACCGCCCCGACAGGGTAAAGAGCGGCATAAAATTTTCGGTGCTGATAGGCATGATAATAAGCGTTGTGTTCTGGATAACGATAATGCTGTTCCCGAGGGCGTACATGATGCCGTTTACGTCAGATCCCGAAATGCTTGCCGACGGCATACCGGCGATACGCATTTATTATGCGGCGTTCTTTACGATGATACTCCAGTTTTCCGGCCAGCATACGTTTACGGCTCTCGGCATGGCAAAGCCGGCAATATTCTTTTCGCTTTTCAGAAAAGCGATACTTGTCGTGCCGCTTGCGATATTTTTGCCGCGCATGGGGCTCGGCGCATACGGCGTGTTTGCGTCGGAGCCTGTCTCAAACGTCATAGGCGGCGCGGCGTGCTTTACAACCATGATGATTGTTGTATGGCGTAAGCTTACGCGCATGGAGGCGGAAAACGCAAAAGCGGCGTCGCGGCAAATTTGATATTGACTTTTTGATATATTTATGGTATCATATTAGCGTAACCGAACAAGGAGGTTCTGTATATTTCGGACCTCCTTATTTTTTAGAAGGGACTGATTGCCAATGGAGAAAATTCAAATGAAAACGCCGCTCGTTGAGATGGACGGCGACGAAATGACAAGAATAATATGGAAAATGATAAAGGATATTCTGCTTGAGCCGTATATCGACCTCAAAACGGAATATTACGACCTCGGGCTCGTTCACAGAAACGAAACGAACGATCAGGTTACGATAGACAGCGCAAACGCGACAAAGAAATACGGCGTTGCGGTAAAGTGCGCAACAATAACGCCCAACGCCGCAAGGATGCCCGAATACAACCTTAAGGAAATGTGGAAGTCGCCGAACGGCACAATAAGAGCGATGCTTGACGGCACGGTGTTCAGAACGCCGATACTCGTAAAGGGCATAACGCCGTATATACCGACATGGACAAAGCCGATAACGATAGCGCGTCACGCTTACGGCGACGTTTACAAGAACGTTGAAATGCAGGTGCCGGCAGGCGGCAGGGCGGAGCTTGTCTATACCGATAAGGACGGAAACGTTTCAAAAGAGACGATACATGAATTTACCGAGGGCCCGGGCATAATTCAGGGGCTTCACAACCGCGATGATTCCATTGCGTCGTTTGCGAGAGCATGCTTCAATTTCGGTCTTGACACAAAGCAGGACGTGTGGTTTGCGACAAAGGATACAATATCAAAGAAATACGACCATCGCTTTAAGGATATATTCCAGGAAATATTCGATAACGAATATAAGGAAAAATTCGACGCTGCCGGCATAGAATACTTCTATACGCTTATAGACGACGCCGTTGCGAGAGTTATCCGTTCAAACGGCGGCTATATCTGGGCGTGCAAGAATTACGACGGCGACGTTATGTCCGATATGGTTGCAACGGCATACGGCTCTCTTGCAATGATGACGTCTGTGCTCGTTTCGCCCGACGGCGTTTACGAATACGAAGCTGCGCACGGCACCGTTCAGCGCCATTATTACAGGCACCTGAAGGGCGAAAAGACATCGACAAATTCCGTTGCCACTCTCTTTGCGTGGACGGGAGCTTTAAGAAAGCGCGGTGAGCTCGACGGCCTTGAGGAGCTGAAGGCGTTTGCCGACAAGCTTGAAAAAGCAACGATACAGACGATAGAGGACGGCGTTATGACGGGCGACCTTGCGGCGCTCTCAACGCTTGAAAACAAGCAGACGGTGAATACGGAGGAGTTTTTGCTGGCTGTTAACGAAAGGCTTAAAGAAACAATATAAAAGGGACTGCCGCTTTCGGCGCAGACCGCCGAACAGCTTTGCTGTTTAACCGGTGTGATTTCCCCCCTGCTTCTGCGGGGGGATTTTTATTTGACCGAAAAAGGCGCAAAAAAAGTCAAAATTACATATGGACAAAGGTGCGGCGATGTGTTATAATAACAAGGTATATCCAAATTACATGACACCTACGGAACGGCAGCTTTTGAGTTTTGGGTATGTTTCAAAAAAAAGGAGAGAAAAAATAAAGTGAAAACGCATAAACTCATCTCGCTTGCGGCGGCGGGACTGCTGTTGCTTCAGTCGGCGGCATACGCCTACGAGCTGCCCTCGGAATACTGGGCGTTAAACGACGGTTACGGCGCGGCAGTGGAAAGCAAAAACTATGCCGAAACGATAAACTACGGCACGCAGATAATCGACCTTATATCAAAGGAGCCGTCAAACGAGCAGACGCAAAATATTTTGGGCTCGCGCGCGTATACAACGGCGTTTGCGTATTTTATAACGGGCGATTACGGCAATGCGCTCAAGTATTTTAATATGCACCTTCCCTACGGGCAGCAGCTCGGCTGGGAGGAGAACGTTTATATTGCGTCAAACTTCGTTAAGCAGCTTACGCCCGTGCTTGACGTTTACAAGCATGTGAGCGAACCGCAGAAGGTATACGGCGCAAAGAACGAGCCGAACGGCGTGCTTTACGGGCAGACGAGCGAAACGACGGTTTCGGACGATTCGATGGTGCTGCTTTACCTCGAATACGGCGACACGTCAAGCTTCGACTGGGCAAATTTGATCATGGAGCGCGCACGTGAGGCGGGGCGCACCGTGGAGCTTGCGCTGAATTTCCCGAACCAGGGCGATACGGCAAGGGCGGTTGACGCGTCAAATCCGTATCTTGATACGTTAAGCGATTTTCTTTCGCGCTATACGGACGTCCCCGTAATCCTTCGCATAGGCGCGGAGGTGAATATCTGGGGCAACGCCGCGACGCCCGACGAATTTAAAAACGCGTTCAGGGTGATCGCGGACAGGATGCGCCGGCTGCCGAACGTTGCGACGTCGTGGAGCGTTGCGCATACGTCAACGTGGAAAAGCGACGCGTTCCCGTATACGGCGGACGATTTTTACCCCGGCGACGAATACGTTGACTGGGTCGGCGTAAACTGCTATCCCAACAAGTATTTTGACGGCAAAACGTGGGAGGGCGAATCGAAATTCAACGAGGTATGCTTTAAAACGGGCTACAGCGCAGACCCCGTGCTGATGGTTAAGGATATAATAGATACTTACGGCGGCAGAAAGCCCATAATGATTTCCGAATGCGGCAGCGCATATCAAACGCTCGGCGACATAAACGAAACTCACGGCGATTGGGCCGCGGAGCACGTTAAGGAGATGTATACGTATCTGCCGATGGTGTATCCGCAGGTTAAGCTTATTGCGTATTTCAACAAAAATATAGCGCATGAGAAAAACCATTACGACCTCACCGGCTCGGCGGAGCTTCAGAATGCGTATAACGAGGTCACATCATCGCCGTGGCTCATTCACGGCGCCGCCTCAAACAGCGCCGGAACGTTCTTTGAAAAGGCGGACGGCACGATAGAAACGGACGGCAGCCTGACGCTGAGCACATATCCGCATATTTACGGCGCGGACGGCGTTAAGGTTGAATATTATCTTGACGGCGAATTTTACCATTCGTCGGAAACGGTGCCGTATACCGTATCGTTTGACGGGATTCTCGGCAGGCATACGCTGACCGTTAAGGCGGCCGGTTCAAACGGCGCGGAGGAAACGAGGGAATATACAATAAACAGCTCGCGCACGGCTCAGAACGCCGGGGAGTTTTCCGATACGCAGTCGCTTAACGCGGCGCAGCTCGAGGCCGTAAACCGCATGATGAGGGAAGGCGTTATAACGGGCTATGAGGATAATACGTTTAAGCCCGGAAACACCGTTACGCGCGCCGAATTTGCGGCTATGGTATGCCGTCTGTACGGATATTCGTCCGATGCGCCGTGTACGTTTGACGACGCCGCGTCGCATTGGGCAACGAACTTTATCGCGGCGTGTGCGGAGCGCGGCGCAATAAACGGAGTGGGGAACAACAATTTTGCTCCCGACGGCACGATAACGGCCGAGCAGGCGTCCAAGATCATCACCGTGCTCGAGGGGCTTGCCGGCGGTGACGGCAAATATCCCGACGCGTTTGTTGAGGCTGCCGAAGAAAACGGGCTGTACGATAACGTAACCGACAGCGCCGTTGGAACGCAGCTTAAAAGGATAGACGCGGCAATGATGCTGTATAATGCCGTAAAATAAACAAAAGAAACAAAAAACAAAAGCAATACTGAAAGGACATTGATGTTATCATGGAGAACAAAAGACATACCTTTACGGGCGGTCTTGGCTTTGTTATGGCCGCGGCAGGCTCCGCGGTCGGACTGGGAAACATCTGGCGCTTCCCGTATCTTGCCGCAAAATTCGGCGGCGGCATATTTCTTGTGATTTATGTTGCGCTTGTGTTCACGTTCGGCTATTCGCTTATGATAGCCGAAAATGCGATAGGCCGCAAAAGCGGCAAGAGCTGCCTTGACGCGTTCGGCGCGTTAAACAAAAATTGGAAGTTTATGGGCATACTCGCAACTGCGATACCGTGCATAATCCTGCCGTATTACAACGTTATAGGCGGCTGGGTAATAAAGTATTTTGTAACGTATGTTACGGGCGCGGCGCAGTCGGCGGCGCAGGACGGGTATTTCGACGCAATGCTTCAGTCGCCGGGCCAGCTTATGCTGTTCCAGGGAATATTCACGCTGCTTGTTGTGCTCACGCTGCTCCGCGGAGTGCAGAAGGGCGTTGAAAAGGTCTGCACGGTGCTTATGCCGGTGCTTGTTGTGCTTGCCGTTGTGATCGCCGTGTATTCAATGACGCTCCCGGGCGCGATGGAGGGTGTAAAATACTTCTTTGTGCCGAGCATGGAGAATTTCAGCATACAAAGCGTGCTTGCGGCAATGGGGCAGATGTTCTATTCGCTGTCGCTTGCGATGGGTATCATGATAGCCTACGGCTCGTATCTGCCGAAAGACAGCTCGCTTGACAAAAACGTCGGCAAAATAGAGCTTTTTGATACGCTTATCGCGGTGCTTGCCGGCCTTATGATAATCCCCGCCGTGTTCTCGTTCTCGGGCGGCGACAGGACGGCGCTTAACCAGGGGCCGGGGCTTATGTTTGTGACGCTCCCCAAGGTGTTTGCAAGCATGTCGATCCCGAACGTGATAGGCGCGCTGTTCTTCTTCCTTGTGTTTGCCGCGGCAATAACGTCGTCGATATCGATCATGGAAACGATTGTTGCAAGCATATGCGACCATTTCGGAATTACGCGCAAAAAGGCGGTGCTTTTCATAGGCATAGCGTCGTTCTGCGTGAGCACGCTGCCGTCGCTGGGCTACAGCGTCCTTTCATGGGTAAATATAATAGGCTTTGATATACTCGACTTTATGGACTTTATAACAAATTCGGTGCTGATGCCGATATGCGCGCTCTTAACGTGCCTGTTTGTTTCGGTGGGCATCGGAACAAAGGCGATAGAGGACGAGGTGCTTGTGAGCGGACCGTTCGGCAGGAAAAAGCTGTTCAGGGTTATGATAAAATATATAGCTCCCGTGCTTGTCGCTGCCATACTTGTTTCGTCGGTGCTTAATTCGCTCGGCATAATAAGCCTGTAAAAAATAAATAATTATTCGCAAAAATCAATAAAAATACTTGAAGTCCGACGTGTTTTCTGGTATTATATAAGGAAGAAAACTATGATAATAGTGTAAAAAAAGTTCCCGCAGATAAAATACTCAGGGATTTTGATGTGCTCATAAATTCAACAGGAACAGGCACAGCAGGACGTGTGGCTCAGATTTGGCATGTTCCCGAGCCGACCACTTTGGATGGTCACATGATATTGATGCGTCCAACTCGGGAAATAGAAATTCAAGCAAAATAATATGCAGGAGATAATATAAATGGAAAAATACAACAATTGGAAACTTAAGTTTTATACAATATGGGTAGGGCAAGCAGTATCATTAATCACTAGTGCCATCCTGCAAATGGCGATTATTTTTTACCTTACAGAGAAAACAGGATCTGCGATGGTCTTGTCTATGGCTTCACTAGTAGGTTTTTTACCCTATGCGGTCTTTGGACCTGCGATTGGTGTGCTAGTGGATCGTCATGATAGGAAGAAGATAATGATTGGTGCTGATTTAATTATCGCAGCAGCTGGGGCAGTGCTTGCTATTGTTGCATTGTATATGGAGTTACCTATCTGGATGGTTATGGTAGTATTGTTTATCCGTAGCATTGGAACAGCTTTTCATACCCCGGCTCTCAATGCGGTTACGCCACTTTTAGTACCAGAAGAACAGCTTACGAAATGTGCAGGCTATAGTCAGTCTTTGCAGTCTATAAGCTATATTGTTAGTCCGGCGGTTGCAGCACTCCTATACTCCGTTTGGGATTTAAATGCTATTATTGCCATCGATGTATTGGGTGCTGTGATTGCATCTATTACGGTAGCACTTGTACGTATTCCTAAGCTGGGTGATCAAGTGCAAAGTTTGGAACCAAATTTCATAGGAGAAATGAAAGAAGGAATGGCTGTACTACGGCAAAATAAAGGATTATTTGCTTTATTACTCGTTGGAACATTATATATGTTTGTTTATATGCCCATAAATGCATTATATCCTTTAATCACTATGGAATATTTTAATGGTACACCGATGCATATTTCTATTACGGAGATTGCTTATGCCTCTGGTATGTTGATAGGGGGTCTATTATTAGGGTTATTTGGGAATTACCAAAAGCGAATCTTATTAATAACGGCATCCATTTTTATGATGGGGATAAGCTTAACCATTTCAGGATTACTTCCCCAAAGTGGATTTTTCATATTTGTAGTCTGCTGTGCAATAATGGGGCTTTCGGTTCCGTTTTACAGCGGTGTGCAAACAGCTCTTTTTCAGGAGAAAATTAAGCCTGAATATTTAGGACGTGTATTTTCTTTAACTGGAAGTATCATGTCTCTTGCTATGCCAATTGGGTTAATTCTTTCTGGATTCTTTGCTGATAGAATCGGTGTAAATCATTGGTTTTTACTATCAGGTATTTTAATTATTTGCATTGCAATAGTTTGCCCAATGATAACTGAGATTAGAAAATTAGATGCAAAATAATAGAGAAGAGCATAATGAATGAATCAGTATAGTCAAAAAGGAGCTCTTACAGTGGATGTGAGGAAAACTTAAGCATATTAAATAATTGGATGAACGCAAACAAAGCCTCGACAAAGTGCATGCCGAAGTTGTAATAATATAACAGCATTGATGCTAAGCACTTCTAAATAACGCTTTCCTGCTTCGAACAGATGGTTTTCGTTTAGTAGTGACTGCGGTAATGGCAATCGTCAGTAAGGCTATGTGAGCAATAGTATTAAGGTTCGTTACGGAATTCATATTACGTACCCACATACGTTCCTGAGCTGTATCTTTAAACCTTGAATTGTAGCGTTCACATTCGGTTCTAAGAGCATATATGGTCTTGAATGAAATGCTGTTGCGGTCTATAGACAATCTATAGTCATCAGGAATCGTAACATATTTTGTGCAGCCCCGGTTCTTTTTACCGTTATTCCAATTGCTATGATTACATGGACATTCGCCGCATTTTGAACGTTTAAACGGACAACAGTATTTTTGTCTGGTACGTCCTCTATCGGAGAATTTTCCGTCCTTGTGCATAGCCAAACCGGCTTCACAAATAGGATTACCGGCAGGTAGCTTTTTAGGGCTTTTGGTGTTGCGCTTGTTAAGAGGAATAAAGCATTCGCCATTGTAAACGTTGCGAATTGCATTGTATATCGATTTGACATCGTATCCTTTATCGGCTAAGAAGGTACATTCTGAAATAGGCAAAAAGGAATTGGTTTGCTCAAGGATGTCAAGTGCAACGGAACTGTCTGCAACATCAGCAGTAGTGGTAAGCTCGAATAACGGTAAGCCTGAGATACAATCGACCAAGACATGGTTTTTGTAGCCCCAGAAATACTCGAATTTCCGTTCATTATGCTGATTAGAAGCGGTATGAACACCCAAAGCGCAGTCTTTATCACAAGACGGATGATTTGATTTAGCAAACTTATTCTTCTTAAAGGACTTTGGATTATTCTGCGAAGTATTAGCGGATATAGGCGTAGAATCCAAGCCGATGAAAGAAGCATCAATCAATTCAAGGTCAAAAGCCTTTAAAACTTGAGACTGCATAATATGAGATAAAATATCGTGATCGATATTTTTGATAAAACGCTCAAAAGACCAATAAGACGGCAGCGGTTTAGAAATATCAAATCCACAGTAATGAGCGATAAGCAGATTGTTATTAAGGTAATCAAGCAAATCTGTGATAAAAACGAAGCCTTCACATTTCATAACGATGAAGGCAGCGATCATTGAATGATTATCAAAGCCTTTGCGACCTTTGGAGTTAGAAAAGCGAGGAACAAAGCTTAAATCGAGCTTTAAGAATAGTTCATCATAAAAAGCAGCTTTAGGTTGAGAAGTAAATAACGATATATCATTAATGATTTCTTGACGATAGATAACGACCATCTCCTTTGGTTTTTGTTTGCAATTTAATTATACCATAAAAGATGGTCGTTTTCTATACATTTAGTAGTGACAAAACAGTAAATAACCGTGAGAAAATGGCTCTGCTATGCGCATTGCTGCATTTTGCTCATGGCTAGAAGAAAACTTCAGAAGGAGTGGATAAACAATGCCATCATGGCTTTCGGGCATGCTTGACGGGCTGTATGCGACGTTTATAGAGGACGGGCGCTGGGAATGGTTCCTGAGCGGATTGGGCTATACGCTTTTGATATCGCTCTTTGCCGTGCTTATAGGACTTATCCTCGGCGTGCTTGCGGCGTTCGGCAGGCTGTCCAGGATAAAACCCGTAAAATGGATAGCCGGGATATACATAGATGTTATACGCGGTACGCCTACAATGGTGCAGGTGCTTATAATTTACTATGTTATTTTTGCGAGCGTAAACCTGCCGGCATGGATAGTTGGCGTTATAGCGTTCAGCATAAACAGCGGCGCGTACATTTCGGAGATAGTGCGCGGCGGCATACTTTCGATAAATATAGGTCAGACGGAGGCGGGGCGCTCTTTGGGGCTTACGCAGGTGCAGACAATGCGCTATATCATAATGCCGCAGGCAATGAAAAACATTCTGCCCGCGCTTGCAAACGAGTTTATAGTGCTTATAAAGGAAACTGCCGTTATAGGTATGGTAAACAACGTAGACCTTTTGGGCGCGGCAAAGAAGGTTCAGACGCTTACATATGACTTCCTGTGGCCGCTTTTGTCGTGCGCGGCGATATATTATATCATAATCAAGATACTGACGATACTTTTGTCAAAGCTTGAGGCGCGCATGAGAAAGAGCGACAAGAGATAGGAGGCGGTTATTATGGCGATGATTGAAGTAAAGGGGCTTTGCAAGAGCTTCGGCGAGCTTGAGGTTTTAAAAAGCATAGACCAGCACATCGAGCAGGGCGAGAAGGTTGTTATAATAGGCCCTTCGGGCAGCGGGAAATCGACGTTCCTGCGGTGCCTTAACCTGCTTGAAACGCCCACGGGCGGAGATATTTACATAGACGGCGAGCGCGTTACCGATAAGGGCGTTGACATAAACCGTGTCCGCGAAAAAATGGGCATGGTGTTTCAGCAGTTTAATCTGTTCCCGCACCTGAGCGTTATGGACAATATAACGCTTGCGCCTATGAAGGTCAAGGGCATGGCAAGGGAGGACGCCGAAAAGAAGGCGGCGGAGCTCCTTGAACGCGTGGGGCTTGCCGACAAAGCCGATTCGTATCCAGGACAGCTCTCCGGCGGGCAGCAGCAGAGAATAGCGATCGCGAGAGCGCTTGCCATGGAGCCGGAAATAATGCTCTTTGACGAGCCCACGTCGGCGCTCGATCCGGAAATGGTCGGCGAGGTGCTTGAGGTTATGAAGGGGCTTGCAAAGGCGGGCATGACGATGGTTGTTGTAACGCATGAGATGGGCTTTGCAAGAGAGGTTGCCTCAAGAGTGCTGTTTATGGACGGCGGCTATGTGCTTGAGGACGGAACGCCCGAGCAGGTGTTCTCGTCGCCGCAGAACGACAGGACGCGCGAATTTTTGGGAAAGATTCTTTAAGTTTTCAAAACGCATGATAAGCCTTGCGGCTTTTCATATAAAAAATCAAATTACTTTTTTGGAGGGTATGCAAAATGAAGAAATTTGTTAAGCTTGCGGCTCTTGCTGCGGCGGCTGTAATGGGAGCTTCGTCGCTTGCCGGCTGCGGATCGGACGATACGCTTGTTATGGGTACAAACGCGGCGTTCCCGCCGTTTGAATACACAACAACAAACGGACTTGTTGATGAGTTTGACGGCATAGACGTTGCCATTGCAAAGAAAATTGCCGAAAGCATGGGCAAGCAGCTGACGATAGAGGACATGGAATTTGACGGCCTTGTTGCTTCCGTTTCGACGGGCAAGGTTGACATGGCTGTTGCCGGAATGACGGTAACTCCCGAAAGACTTGAAAACGTTGATTTCTCCGACCCCTATTACGTTGCAACGCAGGTAATGGTTGTGGCTGCCGACGATGATACGATAACAAAGGCCGAAGACCTTAAGAACGGCAAAAAGGTCGGCGTTGTGCTCGGATATACGGGCGATACGATAGTAACGGAAACGCTTCAGATCCCCGAGGAAAATATTGTGAGAGCCAACAGAGGCATAGACGTTGTGCAGGACGTTAAAAACGGAAAGCTCGACGCGGTTGTGCTCGACAGCGCAACGGGCAAGGCGCTTGCGGAAAACAACGGCTTAAAGGTTGTTGAGGACCCCGAGGTGTTTGAATCCGAGGAATACGCGATTGCCGTTCAGAAGGGCAACACCGAGCTTTTGGATCAGATAAACGAGGTGCTTTCGGAAATGACGGCGAACGGCGAAATAGAAGCCCTTGCCGAAAAGTACGACGGCGCAGCAGCGGAATAACAGAAACCACAATTAAAAAAACGCATAAAAAAGGGGCGGTGCAGCCCCTTTTTTAATGCGCCGGATCACCGGCAAATTTTATTTTATCTCCGCATGGAAGTCCTGCAGCGATTTCACGCTGCCGCGGCTTTGCTGCATTGCTTTAATGCCCGCAACGCTCGCTTTTGCGCCCGCCATTGTGGTCATATACGGCATTCTGCCTTTTATAACGCCCTTTCTTATATAGCTGTCGTCGGCCGCGCCCTTTTTGTCGGTCGGCGTGTTGATAACTATGCTTACTTCTTTGTTTGTTATGGCGTCGAGAACGTTCGGTCTTCCTTCGCCAAGCTTTGCGACCTTCTTTGCTTCTATGCCGTGCTCGGCAAGATATTTGCAGCAGCCCTCCGTTGCCATGATGTCAAAGCCACATTCCTTAAAGCCCTTTGCAACCTCGGCAAGCTCGGGCTTGTCGCGGTCGTTTACGCTTATAAGCACCGTGCCGGACGTGGGCAGGGGCGTTTGAGTTGCTTCCTCCGCCTTGCCGAACGCTTCGCCGAAGCTCTCCGCCATGCCGAGCACCTCGCCCGTGGAGCGCATTTCCGGACCGAGTATCGGGTCAACCTCCTGGAACATATTAAACGGGAACACCGCCTCTTTAACGCCGTAATGCGGTATGTTTCTGTCCTTTAATTCCTTAACGGGCGACGGACGTCCCGTCAGGGGCATCGTTATTATTTCCGTTGCGAGCGGCACCATTCTGATGTCGCATACCTTTGATACTAGCGGCACGGTTCTTGACGCTCTCGGATTTGCCTCGAGCACGTAGACCTTGTCGTCCTCTATTGCGTACTGCATATTCATAAGGCCGCGCACATTCATTTCGCGCGCTATTTTTCTTGTATATTCCTTTATCGTTTCAACGTGCTTTTCGGGAATGTTCAGCGACGGCAGTATGCACGCCGAATCGCCCGAATGTATTCCGGCAAGCTCTATATGCTCCATAACGGCCGGAACGAATACGTTTTCGCCGTCGCTTATTGCGTCGGCCTCGCATTCGAGCGCGTGATGCAGGAAGCGGTCGATAAGTATCGGCCTGTCGGGCGTTACGCCTACGGCTGCGCTCATGTATATTTTTAAGCTTTCCGCGTCGTGAACGACCTCCATGCCGCGTCCGCCGAGAACGTAGGACGGGCGTACCATTACGGGATAGCCTATCTTTTCGGCTATTTCAAGAGCTTCGTCAACCGTTACCGCCATTCCCGATTCGGGCATCGGTATGCCGAGCTTGTCCATCATCGAACGGAACAGGTCCCTGTCCTCCGCAAGGTCTATCGTTTCGGGAGTTGTTCCAAGGATATTTACGCCGTTTTTCTTAAGCTCCGATGCAAGATTCAAAGGCGTCTGTCCGCCGAACTGTGCTATAACGCCGACGGGCTTTTCTTTTTCGTGTATGCTTAAAACGTCCTCGAGCGTGAGCGGCTCAAAGTAGAGCTTGTCGGACGTGTCGTAGTCGGTTGAAACCGTTTCGGGGTTGCAGTTTACGATTATCGTTTCAAAGCCGAGCCTGCGCAGCGCCATTGCGGCGTGCACGCAGCAGTAGTCGAATTCTATGCCCTGGCCTATTCTGTTGGGGCCGCCGCCGAGTATCATGATTTTCGGCTTTTCCGTATTTGAGGGGCTCTTGTCCTCGGGGATATTGTATGACGAGTAGTAATACGCCGCGTTTTCCGTTGCGCTTACGTGAACGCCCTCCCATGCTTCGTTTATGCCGGCGGCAATGCGCGCCGAACGGATCTCGTCCTCGCTTACATCAAGCAGGCCGCTTAGATATCTGTCGGAGAAGCCGTCCTTTTTGGCTGTTTCGAGAACGTCCGCCGGGGGAACGCTGCCCTTGTATGACTTCAGCGCTTCCTCCTCGTCAACAAGCTCCTTCATCTGGTTTATGAAGTAGTGCTTTATTTTTGTAAGCTCAAAGAGCTCATCGACCGTTGCGCCTTTTCTCAGGGCCTCATACATTATAAACTGGCGCTCGCTTGAAGGAGTGTGGAGCATCGAAAGCAGCTCCTCCTTTGATTTTTCGGCAAAATCCTTTGCGCCGCCGAGGCCGTAGCGGCCCGTTTCAAGGCTGCGTATCGCCTTCTGGAAAGCTTCTTTATAGGTTTTTCCTATGCTCATAACCTCGCCCACGGCGCGCATCTGCGTGCCGAGCTTATCCTGAGCGCCCTTGAATTTTTCAAACGCCCAGCGCGCGAATTTTATAACGATATAATCGCCGTCGGGATAATATTTGTCGAGCGTGCCGTATTTGCCGCACGGAATATCCGAAAGGTCAAGGCCCGCCGCAAGCATTGCCGAAACAAGGGCTATCGGGAAGCCCGTTGCCTTTGACGCAAGCGCCGATGAACGCGATGTTCTCGGGTTTATTTCTATTACTATTATTCTTCCGTCCTCGGGGTTTCTCGCAAACTGTACGTTTGTGCCGCCGATCACCTCGATCGCTTCAACTATCTTGTACGCCTGGCGCTGAAGCTCCTTCTGAACGTCCTCGGAAATTGTGAGCATCGGGGCGGAGCAGAACGAGTCGCCCGTGTGAACGCCCAGGGGATCGATGTTTTCTATAAAGCAGACTGTTATCATGTTGCCCGCGGAGTCTCTTACAACCTCAAGCTCAAGCTCCTCCCAGCCGAGAACCGATTCCTCAACAAGCACCTGTCCGACGATGCTTGCCTGAAGCCCGCGCTCGCATACGACCTTTAATTCTTCTTTATTGTATACAAGGCCGCCGCCAGCGCCGCCCATCGTGTATGCGGGACGGAGCACAACGGGATAGCCGAGCTTTGAAGCAATATCGAGAGCTTCGTCAACGGAGTATGCAACTTCGCTGCGCGCCATTTCTATACCGAGCGACTTCATTGTCTTTTTGAATTCTATCCTGTCCTCGCCGCGGTCTATAGCGTCAACCTGAACGCCTATTACCTGCACGCCGTATTTTTTGAGTACGCCGGCCTTGTCAAGCTCCGAGCAGAGGTTAAGGCCCGATTGCCCGCCGAGATTCGGCAAAAGCGCGTCGGGACGCTCCTTTTCGATTATCTGGGTAAGACGCTCAACGTTAAGCGGTTCTATATACGTAACGTCCGCCGTTTCGGGGTCGGTCATTATCGTGGCGGGGTTTGAGTTTACGAGAACTATCTCGTAGCCGAGCTTTCTGAGCGCCTTGCACGCCTGTGTGCCCGAATAGTCAAATTCGCACGCCTGGCCTATAATGATCGGGCCCGAGCCGATAATAAGGACTTTGTGAATGTCTTCGCGTTTTTTCATATTTAACGTCTCCAATCTGCATTCTTTTTTATACCTAAATTATATTATCTTATATTTGTCGCGATTTGTCAAGATATACGATGAAATTTGTTATAAATTTTGGGACGCGCCGCGCTTTTGCGCCGGCATTGCCGCGTTAAGCCCGTATCTTACGCTGCTTTAAATAATTAACGCTTATTTAACAAACGGCAAAATCTTTTTACATTGTTTTTACATAAAAAAGGTTTTACACTTTACAACGGGAGGTTAAAATAATATACGTAATCACGCAAAAGGTGAAAAAAAGAAAGGAAGAGAATGAAAATGAAATTCAGGAAATTAACATCGATTATTATTGCGGGCGTTATGGGAGCCGCAATCATGGCAGGCTGCGGCGGTCAGGACGCATCGACGGGCGAAGGCACGCCGTCGGCGGCAGGCACGGAAACAACGGCGTCGGGTACGGTAAGCATGAACGGCTCAACGTCGATGAAGAAGCTTGTTGAAGCAAGCTGCGAGGCGTTTAACGCAAAGTATCCTTCAATAAAGGCAGAGGGTCAGTTCACGGGCTCGGGTTCCGGTCTTGAGGCCGTTGCAAACGGCTCGGCCGACATAGGAAATTCGTCAAGAGCGCTTTCCGAGGAGGAAAAGGCAAACGGACTTGTTGAAAATATAGTTGCGATAGACGGTATCGCCGTTGTTGTTGACAACGCAAACACCGTTGCGTCGCTCACAAAGCAGCAGCTTGCGGACATATATACCGGTAAAATAACAAACTGGAGCGAGGTCGGCGGCAGCGACGGCAGCATCGTCGTTATAGGACGCGAGGCGGGCTCCGGCACAAGAGGCGCGTTTGAGGAGATACTTGAAATTGAGGATAAGTGCGTATACGCACAGGAGCTTGACCAGACCGGCGCAGTTCTCACAACGGTATCGTCAACGCCCAATTCGATAGGCTATGTATCGCTCGACGTTTTAAACGATACGGTCAAGGCCGTTTCGATAGACGGCGTGGAGCCGACTGTCGAAAACATAAAGGCGGGCACATATTCGCTCCAGAGACCGTTCGTAATGGCAACAAAGGGCGAGATAAGCGCTCAGAACGAGGCTGTTCAAACGTGGTTCGAGTTTATGAATTCGGAAGAAGGACAGGCGATAGTTGAGAGCGTTGGCCTTATCACTGTAGAATAAGCGAAGCATACAGCGGGAGGAACACGGGGGCGCAAGCCCCCGTTTCTCGGAACATACACCGGGAAACCGGAAAGGAATGACTTTAATGAAATCATCAAAGGATATGATCGAGCGCGTAATGGCGGCCGTATTTCTCGTGTGCGGCGTAATCGCCGTGGCGGCCGTATTTGCCATTTGTGTGTATATGTTCGTGTCGGGCGTTCCGGCAATAACAAAGATAGGCATAACGGAAATGCTGTTTTCGACGGTATGGAAGCCCACGGCGGCCGATCCGCAGTTCGGTATACTTTATATAATACTCACCTCCGTTGTCGGCACGATGATGGCTATAATCATAGGCGTGCCGATAGCCGTGCTCACGGCGGTGTTCCTTGCGGAGATAGCGCCGAAAAGGCTTACCGCAATAGTCAACCCCGCGGTTGAGCTTCTGGCGGGTATCCCGTCGGTAGTATACGGGCTTTTGGGCATACTTATAATAAAGCCCTTAATGTACAGGCTTGAAATGGTGATATTCGCAAATTCGCCGGATCATCAGATGACGGGCGGCGCAAATCTTATTTCGGCGGTGTTTGTGCTTGCCGTAATGATACTGCCGACCGTCGTAAACGTAAGCCGCACGTCGCTGAAGGCTGTGCCGGCGCATCTTAGAAGCAGCTCGTATGCCTTGGGCGCAACAAAAATAACAACAGTATTCAGAGTTGTTATCCCCGCCGCAAAGTCGGGTATAATAACGTCGATAGTCCTCGGCATAGGACGCGCCATAGGCGAAGCGATGGCCATAACGCTCGTTGCCGGAAACGCGGTAAACCTGCCGCTGCCGTTCAGCAGCGTAAGATTCTTAACAACCGGTATAGTTGCCGAAATGTCTTATTCGCAGGGGCTGCACCGCCAGGCGCTGTTCACGATAGGGCTTGTGCTGTTTATATTTATAATGATAATAAATATCATTCTTTCGGCAACGCTTAAAAAAGCAGGGGAGGCAAGTGACGAATGAGCATATACGAAAAGAAAAAGCATCCCTTCGAGGCCGTGCTTTACGGGCTTATATATTTCTCGGGCGCGTTTGCCGCGCTGCTTTTGGCGGGTATAATCTGCTACGTTGCCGTAAAAGGCATAGGCAGCATAAACCCCACATTTTTAACCACGGTAAAAAGTATTGCCAACGGCACCTTCGGTATTCTGGGCTATATGGTAAATACTCTTTACATAATCATCATCACACTTCTGATTGCCACGCCGATAGGCATAGGCGCGGCAGTATATCTCACCGAGTACGCGAAGGGAGGAAGGCTCGTCAGAATTATAGAGTTTGCAACGGAAACTCTTTCAGGCATACCTTCCATCATATTCGGCCTGTTCGGAATGGTATTTTTCGGACAGACCCTCGGACTGGGCTTTTCCATCCTTTGCGGCTCACTCACTCTTACTCTTATGATACTGCCTATAATCATAAGAACAACTCAGGAGGCCATAAAAACCGTTCCGGAGAGCTACCGCCAGGGCGCATTGGGGCTCGGCGCGCAAAAATGGAGGATAATAAGAACAATAGTCGTTCCTTCCGCGCTGCCCGGTATAGTTACTGCCGTTATCCTTGCCATAGGGCGTATCGTCGGCGAATCGGCGGCGCTGCTGTTTACGGCGGGAAGCGTGTATCTGCTGCCGAAGGGCATATTTTCGCACCTGCTTTCGTCGGGCGGAACGCTGACAATAGGAATGTATCTTGAGATGTCCGAGGGAAACATTGAAAACGCCTTCGGAATTGCGCTTGTGCTCGTTGTGCTCGTGCTATTGATAAACGGCGCAACAAAGCTTATAACAGGCAGGATTGATAAGAAAAAGGGAGCATAAAAGATGATAAACATAGTAAACGACGTCAAAATGAAGGCCGATAAGCTGAACCTCCATTACGGCTCGCATCATGCCTTAAAAGACGTATCGATGAACATATACAAAAACAGAATAACCGCAATGATAGGCCCTTCGGGCTGCGGCAAATCGACGTTTCTTAAAACGCTTAACCGCATGAACGACCTCATAGAAAGCGTTAAAATAGACGGAACCGTAACGCTTGACGAGGAGGATATATACGGCAAGGGCGTTGACGTCACCGTTTTGAGAAAACGCGTCGGCATGGTGTTCCAGCAGCCGAACCCGTTCCCCATGAGCGTATACGACAACATCGCATACGGCCCGCGTATCCACGGCATCCGCAGCAAAAGGCAGCTTGACGAAATAGTTGAAACAAGCTTAAAGCAGGCAGCCATCTGGGACGAATTGAAAGATAGATTAAAGAAAAGCGCGCTGGGTCTTTCCGGCGGCCAGCAGCAGCGTCTCTGCATAGCAAGAGCGCTTGCCGTTGAACCCGAAGTGCTGCTCATGGACGAGCCCACGTCGGCGCTCGACCCCATATCGACGCTTAAAATAGAGGAGCTCATGGAGGACCTCAAGAAAAAATACACCGTTGCGATAGTAACGCATAATATGCAGCAGGCAACGCGTGTTGCCGACTACACCGCGTTCTTCCTCGTCGGCGAAATGGTTGAGTTTGACAAGACGGATACGCTCTTTTCAACGCCGCATGATAAGAGGACGGAGGACTATATAACGGGTAGATTTGGATAAAGTTTACGCGGCAAATAAGCGGCGCATCTCACCACCCGCCAAGGCTCGAAGTATAAACATACGTCGTCGCCTTGTTGGGCGGCAATCTGCTTGCTTCTTTGCCGCGTGAAATGAGAGATAAGCGGCGCATCTCACCGCCCGCCGGGGCGGGCAAACAAAAATAGAAGGAGAAAGAGTAATATGCCGAGAAGGACATTTGATAATGAGCTGAGGGAACTGCACAACGAATTTATCGAAATGGGCGAAATGATAGAAAACGCCATATCGGAAAGCATAGAAGCGTTCACAAAGGGCGACGCCGAGCTTGCAAGAAAGGTAAGCAAGAACGACTACAGCGTGAACAAGCTCGAGCAGGAGATACAGTCAAAGGCGCTTAATATGCTTTTGAGGCAGCAGCCCGTTGCGAGGGATTTGAGAAAGGTTTCAACGGCGCTTAAGGTTGCAAGCGATATGGAAAGAATAGGCGACCAGAGCGCCGATATTGCAGATATAGTCCTGCGTTTTGCCGACGGACAGCAGCCCGTTCAGAGCGTGCGCATAGACGAAATGGCAAAGGTTGCGACGGAAATGGTAAAGGCGTGCGTGAGCGCGTTCATATGCGACGATATTGCCCTTGCCGAAAAGGTTATAGAGGAGGACGACAAGCTTGACGGGCTGTTCAACAATGTGAAAAACGACATTGTAAAATCGCTTAAGTCGGCTGACGGCAGCGACGAAACGGTAAACAGCTGCATAGACCTGCTTATGATAGCAAAGCATTTTGAAAAGATAGGCGACCATGCGGTAAATATTGCGGAATGGACAAAGTTCTGCGATTCCGGCGTTTTGAACGACGTAAGGCTTCTGTAACCGCGGCAGCCGGCGGCGGTGTGCGGGATTTAACGGACCGCGTGCCGCCCGGCTGCGGAATACGACTGTTTTGGTTCGATTAAGAGGTGAAAAAAATTGCCTAAAATATACTGCATTGAAGATGACGCCGAAATACGCGAGCTTATCCTTTACGCTTTAAAATCGGGCGGCTGCGAGGCGGAGGGCTATGAGCGCACGGCCGACGCGGACGTTGAAAACGGAAAGCCGGATCTTATCCTGCTTGATATTATGCTCCCCGAAACGGACGGGCTTACATACTTAAGACAGCTTAAAAGCAACAGCCGCACAAAAGGAATACCCGTTATACTCATAACGGCAAAGTCGTCGGAAATAGACAAGGTTATAGGTCTTGACGAGGGCGCCGACGACTATATAACAAAGCCGTTCGGCGTTATGGAGCTTTTGTCGCGCATACGCGCCGTGTTAAGGCGCAGCGGCGCGGTTGACGAGGATGTAATAAGGGTAGGGCCCGTAAGCGTTGACATGAGCGCGCGCACGGCGCACGTCGGAAACGAAACGGTGCCGTTTACGATGCGCGAATTTGACGTTCTGGCAATGCTCGTAAAGCATGCCGGAAAGGTTGTAACGCGCGATATGCTTATGTCAAGCGTATGGGGCTATGATTTTGAGGGCGTAACAAGGACTGTGGATATGCACATAAAAACAATACGCCAGAAGCTCGAGCAGGCGGGCGTGGCGGATTATATAACAACCGTCCGCGGCGTCGGCTACAGGGTTGAAAAGGACGGTTGATATTTTATCGGGTCGGCAGGACGGCGGGCGGAGGGCGGTGACAAAGGCTGTTTTTGCGCCGCGCCCAAGGGCTGCGCCGCAAGAAAACTGTAAAAAACAGATAAAAAACAGGCAGAAAACGGACGGCCGGCGGCCGCTCCGGAACAAAGCGCTTTTGGCGCGCAGGTGCGCGTTGCCGGCGCCTCCCCGCTTAGGCGGGATTTTTTTGTTTAAAATAAAAAAATCCCATAAAAGCCCTTGACAAGCCTATGGGTTTGTGATATAATTATAGACTGTATCATAGTCTGAAAAATCAGGCTGCGCCGCACCTGTCCGATACATTCATTGTATGTATTATACCATGATTGTATACAAAAATCAAGTGTAAATTGAAGGATATTTATTATTTTCGATATTATAACCGATTTTTCGCGCAGGAGCTGCGTGCGGCGGCTCAAAATTTAATGATGAGGTGAAAAGATTAAATGGTGCATGAAGTACAGGAAGGCAAGAACACCCGTCTGAGCTACTCGAAGATAAAAGAGGTTCTCGATATGCCGAACCTTATCGAGGTTCAGAAGGATTCCTACAGGTGGTTCCTGGAGGAAGGCTTGAGAGAGGTGTTCCACGACATCTCACCCATAACGGACCATGCCGGAAAGCTCGTTCTTGAATTTTTCGACTACAAGCTGGACTATAATTCAAAGTACAGCGTTGAGGAATGCAAGGAGCGCGACGCAAAATATGCCGCGCCCTTAAAGGTAAGCGTAAGGCTTATCAATACGGAAACGGGCGAGATAAAGGAGCAGGAAATATTCATGGGCGATTTCCCGCTTATGACCGAGCAGGGTACCTTTATCATAAACGGCGCGGAGCGCGTTATAGTCAGCCAGCTTACGCGTTCGCCCGGCATTTACTACGAATTTCAGCGTGACAAAACGGGAAAGCCGCTTTACGCCTCAACGGTTATTCCCTACAGAGGTGCGTGGCTTGAGTACGAAACGGACTCAAACGACGTTTTTTCGGTGCGCATAGACAGAACAAGAAAGCTCCCCGTCACCGTATTTTTAAGGGCGATGGGTCTTGGCTCAAACGCCGACATACTTAATATGTTCGGCGATGACGCGCGCATAAACGCAACGCTTGAAAAGGACCCCACAACAAACAGGGAGGAGGGTCTTCTTGAGATATACAAGCGCCTGCGTCCCGGCGAGCCTTTGAACGTCGAAAACGCCGAGTCGCTCCTGTACAATATGTTCTTTGACCATAAAAGATACGACCTTGCAAAGGTGGGACGCTACAAGTTTAACAAGAAGCTTGCGATAGCGCCGAGAATAAAGGGTCATATAAGCGCCGAAACGGTATGCGACCCGCGCACTGGCGAGGTGCTTGCCGAGAGCGGCGAAAAAATAACGCCGGAAGCCGCAAAGGCGATAGAGCGCGCCGGCGTAAACGAGGTTGAGCTTATAATAGAGGAACAGCGCGTTAAGGTGTTCTCGAACAATATGGTTGACCCGTCGGAATTCGTCGGTTTTGATATATCCGACATGCACTTCACAAAGGTGCTCAAGCCCGTGCTTGACGAAATACTCAATGAGTACAGCACGGAGGAGGAAATAAGGGAAGAGCTTGAATTAAGGCGCGACGAATTGTCGCCGAAGCACATAACGAAGGACGATATGTTTGCGTCTGTGAACTATTGCTTAAACCTTGCAATGGGAACGGGCTCGGTTGACGATATAGACCATTTGGGCAACCGCCGTTTAAGATGCGTGGGCGAGCTTTTGCAGAACCAGTTCAGGATAGGCCTTGCGCGCATGGAAAGAACGGTAAGGGAAAGAATGTCAACGCAGGAGATGGAGATAATCACTCCGACGTCGCTTATAAACATCCGTCCCGTTGCGGCAACGATAAACGAGTTCTTCGGCTCGTCGCAGCTTTCGCAGTTCATGGACCAGCCGAACCCCTTGGCGGAGCTTCGCCATAAAAGACGTATATCGGCTCTCGGCCCGGGCGGCCTTTCAAGAGAAAGGGCGGGCTTTGAGGTAAGAGACGTCCACTATTCGCATTACGGCAGAATGTGCCCGATAGAAACGCCGGAGGGCCCGAACATCGGACTTATAACGTCGCTTGCAACGTTTGCCAGGATCGATGAATACGGCTTTATAGAAGCGCCGTACAGACCGGTTGACAAGGAAACGGGCAGAGTGACCGATGAAATAGTTTACATGACGGCCGACGTTGAGGACGAATATATAATCGCGCAGGCAAACGAGCCGCTCGACAGCGAGGGACGCTTCCTCGATAAGAGGGTTTCCGCAAGATATAAGGATGAAATCGTTGAGGTTCCTCCGTCAAGGATAGACTATATGGACGTATCGCCGAGGCAGCTCGTGTCGGTTGTTACGGCATGTATCCCGTTCCTTGAAAACGACGACGCAAACAGAGCGCTTATGGGCTCAAACATGCAGTGCCAGGCGGTGCCGCTCTTAACTACGGATTCGCCGATAGTCGGCACGGGCATAGAATATAAAGTGGCGAAGGATTCGGGCAGCGCGGTGCTTGCAAAGGAGGACGGCGTTGTTGAAAAGGTTTCGTCTGAGGAAATAGTAATAAGGGGCGAGAGCGGAACAAGACATTCGCATAAGCTTATAAAGTTCACGCGCTCGAACCAGTCAACGTGCATAAACCAGCGTCCGATAGTCAAAGCGGGCGAGGCTGTTAAGAAAAACGATATAATCGCCGACGGACCCGCAATGGATAACGGCGAGCTGGCTCTCGGCAAAAACATACTCATAGGCTTTATGACATGGGAGGGCTACAACTACGAGGACGCTGTCCTGATAAGCGAGGAGCTTGTTAAAAACGACGTGTTCACCTCTATCCATATGGAGGAATACGAGTGCGAGGCAAGAGATACAAAGCTCGGCCCCGAGGAAATAACGAGAGATGTTCCCAATGTTTCGGAGGACGCGTTAAGAGATCTTGACGAGGACGGCATAATCCGCATAGGCGCGGAGGTAAAGCCGGGCGACATACTTGTCGGCAAGGTAACGCCGAAGGGCGAAACGGAGCTTACGGCCGAGGAAAGGCTCTTAAGGGCAATATTCGGCGAAAAGGCAAGAGAGGTAAGAGATACGTCGCTCAGAGTTCCGCACGGAGAAAACGGCATTATAGTTGATGTTAAAAAGTTTTCGCGCGAAAACGGGGACGAGCTTTCGCCCGGCGTAAACCGCGTTGTATGCTGCTATATAGCGCAGAAGAGAAAGATCTCCGTCGGCGACAAGATGGCGGGACGCCACGGAAACAAGGGTGTTGTATCGCGTGTGCTTCCGCAGGAGGATATGCCGTTCCTTGAGGACGGTACGCCGCTCCAGATCGTGCTTAACCCTCTGGGCGTTCCTTCGCGTATGAATATCGGTCAGGTGCTTGAGATGCACCTTGGCTACGCATACAGATGCCTTTCGTTAAAAACAAGGGAGCAGCTTGAGGCTCTTGAAATAACGGACGAATTCAAGAAAGAGATTTTGTCCGCGTACGACCACAAGCGCCCCGACAGGTTCCTGAAGATTGCAACGCCCGTATTTGACGGCGCGCAGGACGAGGACATAAAAGAAGCGTTCAAGATGGCAGGGCTCAGCGATACGTTTAAGTCGGCGGTTTACGACGGACGCACCGGCGAAAAGTTCGATAACGACGTTACCGTCGGCGTGATGTATTACCTGAAGCTTCACCACCTTGTTGACGATAAGATACACGCGCGTTCAACGGGTCCGTATTCGCTCGTTACCCAGCAGCCGCTCGGCGGTAAGGCGCAGTTCGGCGGACAGCGTTTCGGCGAGATGGAGGTTTGGGCGCTCGAAGCATACGGCGCCGCTTACACGCTCCAGGAAATACTCACCGTTAAGTCGGACGATATTGTGGGACGTGTTAAGACGTATGAGGCGATAGTCAAGGGCGAGAATATCCCCAAATCGGGCATACCGGAATCGTTTAAGGTGCTCGTTAAGGAGCTTCAGTCGCTTGCGCTCGATATAAAGATACTCAACCACAACATGGAGGAAATAGACCTTGACGCATCGTTTGACGATGACGACGATGAAGGCGTTGTTTCCGATGAGATAATCACAACGATGGAGGAGGGCGACGTAAGCCTTTCCGACGACGACCTCGATGACGCGGGAATGTTTGCCGATGACTATGAATTCGGCGACGACGATGACCTCGGCGATTACGATTTCGGCGACGATGACGACGATGACGATTTCGGCGGACAGGACGCGGATGAGGATTTGGACAGCGATGATGAAGGCGGGCTTGAATAAGACGTGTTCGCTTGCGTATTCATGTAAACGGAGGTTTGTGTATTAAATGTTGGAATTTAACAGCTTTGAAGCAATAAAAATAGGTCTTGCGTCTCCGGAAACGATTCTCAGCTGGTCGCACGGAGAGGTAACAAAGCCCGAAACGATAAATTACCGTACCTTAAAGCCCGAGAAGGACGGACTTTTCTGCGAAAGGATATTCGGTCCAACAAAGGACTGGGAGTGCCACTGCGGAAAGTATAAGAAAATAAGATATAAGGGCAAAATATGCGAGCGCTGCGGAGTTGAGGTAACAAAATCCAAGGTAAGGCGCGAGAGAATGGGGCATATCACTCTTGCAACGCCGGTTTCGCATATATGGTACTTCAAGGGCGTGCCTTCGTCGATGGGGCTTATGCTTGACCTGTCGCCGAGGCAGCTCGAAAAGGTGCTTTACTTTGCGTCGTATATAGTAACCGACCCGGGCCGTTCGAGGCTCATGCAGAACCAGGTGCTTTCGGAGAGGGAGTACAGGGAAGCGATAGAGATGTACGGCGAAACGTTTACCGCGTCGATGGGCGCGGAGGCGATAAAGACGCTGCTTGAGAGGATAGACCTCGAAGCCCTTTCAAAGGAGCTGAAGGAGGAGCTTGAGGCGTCGCAGGGTCAGAAAAAGGCAAGGATAATAAAGCGTCTTGAAATTGTTGAGGCGTTCAGATTATCGGGCAACCGTCCGGAGTGGATGATACTTACCGTTGTGCCGGTTATCCCGCCCGAGATCCGCCCTATGGTTCAGCTTGACGGCGGACGCTTTGCAACGTCCGACCTTAACGACCTTTACAGGCGCGTTATAAACAGAAACAACAGGCTAAAGCGCCTGCTTGAGCTCGGTGCGCCGGATATAATCATAAGAAACGAAAAGCGTATGCTGCAGGAGGCCGTTGACGCGCTCATAAACAACGGCCGCCGCGGACGCACGGTAACGGGCCCCGGAAACAGGCCGTTAAAGTCGCTTTCCGATATGCTTAAGGGTAAGCAGGGACGTTTCAGACAGAACCTTTTGGGTAAGCGTGTCGATTATTCGGGACGTTCCGTTATAGTTGTCGGCCCGGAAATGAAGATATACCAGTGCGGACTGCCGAAGGAAATGGCAATCGAGCTGTTTAAGCCCTTCGTTATGAAGGAGCTTGTTTCGCGCGGTCTTGCGCACAACATAAAGAGCGCAAAGCGTATGGTTGAGCGCACAAAGCCCGAGGTTTGGGATGTGCTCGAGGATGTTATAAAGGAACATCCCGTAATGCTGAACCGTGCGCCCACGCTTCACAGGCTCGGCATACAGGCGTTTGAGCCGCGGCTTGTTGAGGGACGCGCGCTTAAGCTTCACCCGCTCGTTTGTACGGCATACAACGCCGACTTCGACGGCGACCAGATGGCCGTTCACGTGCCGCTGTCGCCCGAAGCGCAGTCGGAGGCGCGTTTCCTGATGCTCAGCGCGAACAATCTCTTAAAGCCCCAGGACGGTCACCCCGTAACGGTGCCGACGCAGGATATGATTCTCGGTTCATATTATCTTACGCTCCACAGAGAGGATTACGGCAGGATAATAGATATGATTATCGATAACGAGCCGAAGCTCGGCCTGCTTACCGATATACTGGCAAACGAGGCGGAGGAGAACATTAAGATATACGACGAGGATGAGCCGATAAGGAGCTTCACATCGATGAGGGAGGCTCTTGAATATCTTAAAGCGTCGCCTGCGGTGCTGAAAAACGAAACAGAAATCCACATGAACCCGATAACGCTCGTGCTGCCGTCGGGAACGGTGAGGGCGTCGGCAAAGCGCGTGCTCGATGCGGCAAAGCGCATTACAACAAAGGTGTACACGTCGTTTGACGAAGCAATGCTTGCGTATACAAATCATGAGGTAACGCTGCATGAGCGCATAAGGGTTGTCAGTCACAAGCTTATAGACGGCGAGATGAAGAGCGCGCTTATAGACGCTACGGTGGGAAGAATAATCTTCAATAACAACATACCGCAGAATATAGGCTATATAGAGAGAAAAACGGAGCAGGATCAGTTTAAGCTTGAGGTTGACGAGGTTGTCGGCAAAAAGCAGCTCGGGAAGATAATAGACAAGTGCATAAGAACGCACGGTACGTCCGATACCGCCGAGGTGCTCGACAAGATAAAGGCAACGGGCTATAAGTTCTCAACAAAGAGCGCAATAACGGTTGCCGTAACCGATATCCAAGTTCCGGAAAAGAAAAAGCAGATACTTGCCGACGCGGAAAACGAGGTCGAAAAGATCATGCAGAAATACCGCATGGGTCTTTTGACAAACGAGGAGCGTTATCAGCAGGTTATAAAAATATGGGCTGCGGCATCGGGAAAAGTAACCGACGCGATGATGGAAAACCTCGGCGAATTCAATCCGATATTCATGATGGCGGATTCGGGCGCGAGAGGTTCGACGAACCAGATACGTCAGCTTGCCGCAATGCGCGGACTTATGGCCGATACGCAGGGAAGAACAGTCGAAATCCCCATAAGGGCCAACTTCCGTGAGGGTCTTAACGTACTTGAGTATTTCATTTCATCTCACGGCGCAAGAAAGGGTCTTACCGACACGGCGCTCAGAACTGCCGACTCGGGTTATCTTACAAGACGTCTTGTCGATGTTTCGCAGGAGGTTATCGTTCACGAGATAGACTGCGGCACAACGGAAGGCGAATGGGTAACGGAAATAACGGACGGCAAGGAATCGATAGAGCCGCTTAAGGACAGAATCGTCGGACGTACCGCAATGGAGGATGTGCTTCATCCCGAAACGGGAGAGGTGATTGTTTCGGGCGGAGAGCTTATAACGGACGTTCAGGCCGACAGTATAATCAAGGCCGGAATAACGAAAGTATATATCAGAAGCGTGCTCACGTGTAAGTCAAAGACGGGCGTGTGCGCAAAGTGCTACGGCACAAACCTTGCAACGGGCGAGCTTGTAAACGTCGGCGAGGCTGTCGGAATCATAGCGGCGCAGTCGATAGGTGAGCCGGGCACGCAGCTTACGATGCGTACCTTCCATGCCGGCGGCGTTGCGTCGGGCAGCGACATTACACAGGGTCTGCCGCGTGTCGAGGAGCTTTTTGAAGCGAGAAAGCCCAAGGGCCTCGCAATCATTTCGGAGATCGGTGGACGCATCGCCGTTTCCGATACAAAGAGGAAGCGCGAGGTTATCGTTACAAACGACGAAACGGGCGAGGCAAAGACGTATACCATACCGTACGGTTCAAGCATCAAGGTCCATGACGGCGACGTTATAGAGGCCGGCGACGAGCTGACGGTAGGTTCGGTAAACCCGAATGATATACTTGCCATAAAAGGCCCGCACGCCGTTCAGGTGTATATCACAAGAGAGGTTCAGAGAACGTACCGCATGCAGGGTGTTGACATCAACGACAAGCACGTTGAGGTCATAACGCGCCAGATGCTCAGAAAAGTGCGCGTTGAGGACCCGGGCGATACCGACCTGCTCATAGGCGCGCTGGTTGACAGGTTTGAACTCGAGGAGGCAAACAAGAAGCTTGATGATAACGGCGGCGGAACGCATGCCACATCGTCACCCGTGCTTTTGGGTATCACAAAAGCATCGCTTGCCACGGAGTCGTTCCTTTCGGCGGCGTCGTTCCAGGAAACGACAAAGGTGCTCACGGAGGCTGCCATAAAGGGCAAGATCGATCCGCTTGTTGGACTTAAAGAAAATGTTATTATCGGTAAGCTTATACCGGCAGGTACCGGCATGAGCATGTATAAGGATATAAATATCACCGTTGACGGTCAGGAGATACCTAACGAGGATATTCACTGACGAGGATATTCACCGGTCTTTTGCGGGGGCTGCCGCCCCCGCGCCCCCGCTTCGGCGGGGTTTTTGCTTTTGCCGCGGCGGCGAAACGTCACAGCAACCCGGAGGAAAAATAAAAAATGATGTCAAATAACTTGACATCATAATTAAATTTTGATATAATGTACTCACAAGGAACGGCGGAAGACTGTTCCGCATTTTAGCTGTAAAGTAGAAATACATCTACCCTAACCGCTCATGCGTTGTCAGCGTGGGCGGTTATTTTTTTATCGCTATAACAATAAGCAAAATTACTATAAGGCTAAGGCAAAATGTAAATTCGCTCATTTAGCAAACACCCCCTCATCGAGAGAGTCGGAACAACCGCCGCGCCGTTCCCTGCTTTCCGGATACATTATATCATATTTAAGCGAAAATTGTCAAGATATATCGAGGTCCGATCGGTTTAATCGGGGCTGCCGCGTGCGCTTAAAGCTCCGACCGCGCCGTACTAAAACGGGTGCAGCGGATTCCGGAAAGCGATGGTCGTATCATGCCAAAAAGTTAATATTATATGAATAAAATATTAAGAAACTGTTGAAATTTAAATAATTATATGATATAATTACAAATATAAAAAGGCTACACCATGAAATTCATTAAATGGCGTTGCCGATGCCAAAATAGGAATAAGAAAAGGAGTGAATCGCAATGAAAAAAATTAAAAAAGTAATTACGTCTGTTCTGATGGTTTCGATTTTATCGGTTTTTATCATAACGCCGTTATCAGCTAATGCGGTCGAGTATTTATATGTATCGGGCGCAGAAACGGGTGCTGTATATTTGCGCACTGCACCGGCTTCATCCGGTTATTATACTACATTGACGAATGGTACAATGGTTGAGAGCATTGGATGGACACGCGGATGGGATGGGGAAGGATATAATCAGGTCAGAGTGGACGGTATTACCGGTTGGATAACGACAAAATATTTGTCGTCATATTACAATCTTTATTCGGATTATTCTTTTTATCGAATGAGCCGTGTGGTTGGTGTTGAGAACAGTATTTACTTATGGACGGACGCATATGGAAGCGGTTCATATTGTACGATTCCTTTGGGCAGTCTGATTTTTGTTAATTACGGAACATATACAAATGGCAGATGCAGAGCTGCTTATGGTGGATTATCTGGATGGGTAACGGAGCGATATATTATTCCGTGGTAAAACATAAAGGAACGGTGATGTTATGAAAAGGAAAATCATTATTGTTGCGATTGCCGCTTTGTCGATGCTTAATATTTCGGTTTTTGGCATGACCACTCAAGAATTTGATGAGGGCATGAAAAAAGGGATTGATTATTTTAATCAGGGGCTGTATTACGAAGCTAAAGACGAATTTACATGGTTTAGGGATTATAATTATGATAGAATGAATCCGGGCCAACAGAAATATCTTGATGAGTATTTGTATGGGGCAAAATGGAACGCGGAGCAGTGGGAGAATTCGTCGGCTTCCTCAAAGTATAAGCTCAAAGAATACGCTAAAAATCATATATGGAGCATATATAATGATGACGTTAATACAGCATATGCGAACATTAAGTTTTTGGTTGCCGATTTAACGGGTGATGGAGCGGAAGATCTTTTGGCTGTTGCTTTTGACGGTGATAATTCGCCCATGCAATTAGAAGTTTATACGGTGCAAAACGGCAATGTTGTAAGAATAATCAATGACCATTGGGGCGCCTATAATGGCGGAAGGCTGTTTGCGTCTGTATACAAAGGACAAACTTACTTGGTAGGGGAAAGTTTTTCGTCGGGAACCGGTTTCTTGTTGAATTTAATACAATATAACGGAGCGGAATGGTATACGGCACACAGTTGTCATGCGGTGTATGACTGGGCTGCAAATACATGGGTCGGATACAACATAGATGGCAATATGGTCAGTGAATGGGAGTATTATCAATTCCGAGAAGATATTTATAGTAATGAGCTTGCTGTGCATGATTTTGCCGATCGTGATGCTTTATAAAATTTGCCGATATTATGGTGCGGCCCGAGGCAAAAGGCAGAGATGTGTTTTGGGGGAGAGATTTATTAACGGCAGCCTGTATAATTTTATATGTGTTGCCGTTTCTTTCCAAAAAAGGCAAGGCGGCTTTTGAAAATAAAAAAGTCTTTTGGTGTCAGCCCCCCGCGCCCCCGCTTCGGCGGGGTTTTTGCTTTTGCCGTGGCGGCGAAACGTCACAGCGCCCCGGAGGAAAAATAACCTAATCGAATGAGTGTTTTGTGCGGTATTTTGTGCAAAGGGGATAATTAGATAAAAATTTATCAAATACCCTTGTATATTTCGCATTTTTGAGGTAGAATATAGTAAAGGGCAAATGCCCGGGAAAAAATATATATATTTTTTATACAGGAGGAAATACAAATGGCAGTTAAAGTTGCAATTAACGGATTCGGTCGTATAGGACGTCTTGCTTTCAGACAGATGTTCGGCGCCGAAGGCTATGAAGTCGTTGCAATAAACGACCTGACAAGCCCCAAGATGCTCGCTCATCTTCTTAAGTACGATTCATCGCAGGGTAAGTACGCTCTTGCCGACAAGGTTTCATACGGCGAGGATTCAATCACGGTAGACGGACAGGAAATAAAAATCTATGCGTTCCCCGACGCAAACAATTGCCCGTGGGGAGAGCTTGATGTTGACGTTGTTCTCGAGTGCTCGGGCTTCTACACATCAAAGGCAAAGGCACAGGCTCACATCAATGCAGGCGCAAAGAAGGTAGTTATTTCGGCTCCCGCCGGCAACGACCTGCCCACAATAGTATACAACGTAAACCACAACACATTGAAGGCTGAGGATACAATCATCTCGGCTGCTTCGTGCACAACAAACTGTCTTGCACCGATGGCTGACGCGCTTAACAAGTACGCTCCCGTTCAGTCGGGTATCATGTGCACGATCCACGCTTACACAGGCGACCAGATGACTCTTGACGGTCCCCAGAGAAAGGGCGATCTCAGACGCTCGAGAGCGGCTGCCGTTAATATCGTTCCCAACTCAACAGGCGCGGCAAAGGCTATAGGCCTCGTTATCCCCGAGCTTAACGGCAAGCTTATCGGTTCGGCTCAGAGAGTTCCCACACCGACAGGCTCAACAACAATCCTTACGGCTGTTGTTAAGGGCGACAACGTAACAAAAGAGGGCATCAACGCAGCTATGAAGGCTGCCGCAAACGAGTCATACGGCTACAACGAGGACGAGATTGTTTCGTCGGATATTGTCGGCATGACATACGGCTCACTCTTTGACGCAACACAGACAATGGTTGCCGAAATCGGCGACGGCCTCTATGAGGTACAGGTTGTTTCGTGGTACGACAACGAGAATTCTTACACATCACAGATGGTAAGAACAATCAAGTATTTCGCAGAGCTTGCGTAAAATACGATAATAAACCGATAAAAAAACCGCCGTGCGGGCTTTCGCCGCACGGCGGTTTTGATTGTTTTATTCGGTGAAATCGGCGAACCGAGCGTGATTTTTCACGAAAGCGCAGGAGCGGCAGGTGACAAACAATATGTGCTGTTGATTTTAGATGCAGAACGGACGGGAAAACGGCAGCGCCGAAGGCGCAGGATCGTGAAAAGTTGGTAGCGACAGCGAGCCGTAGTGAGCGCGTTTACAAGCGAGCAGGCGAACCGAGCGTGACTTTTCACGAAAGAGGAGGAACGACGGAGCACGTGACTGATTTTTCTTGAAAAAGAAAAATCGGAACGGAGCATAGTCCGTTCCGACGTGGTGGAGATAAGGGGATTCGAACCCCTGACCTCTTACATGCGAAGCAAGCGCTCTCCCAAC
>DVLU01000027.1 GCA_018715365.1 Candidatus Ornithomonoglobus intestinigallinarum
AAGGGGCTCGGACTGAAATCCGATATATCGGCATATCTGATAATTCTGCCGTCGCTTTTCTGCTTGTTTATGTTTGTGTGGCGCCCGATAGTAAGCGGCTTCAGAATGTCGCTTTACGATACGCAGGGCTACAGCCTTACCGAGTTCGTGGGACTTGACAATTATAAAGCGATAGTATCCGACAGCCTGTTTACAACGGCTGTTGCGAACACCTTCAAATACGTGGGCTGGTCAACGCTTATAGGTTTTATACCGCCGATCTTGATTGCCATAATGATCTGCGAATTAAGATATGCAAAAAGCTTTGTGAAATTCGCGCTTTATTTTCCGGCGATATGCCCCGTAATAGTAACATCGCTTTTGTGGGGGCTGCTGTATGAGCCCGGCCCCGGCGGACTTTTGAATACAATACTTATGAAAATGGGCATGGAGCCGAACCAGTGGCTCAACGATGCCAACATGACGATAATTTACATTATAATTTCAAAAACGTGGCAGGGCTTCGGCGGCGCGGCAATAATTTATCTTGCAACGCTTGAGGGGCTGCCGAAGGAGCTTTACGAGTCGGCGATGATAGACGGCGCGGGAATATTCCAGAGGATAAGATACATAACTCTGCCGCAGATGTGGGGCGTAATACTGCTTATGCTTATAAACAACATAAGCGGCGTGTTCCAGATAATGACCGAACCGCTCACAATGACGGGCGGCGGGCCAAACAACGCATCGCTTTCACTGTCTCTTTTAAGCTACCGGTACGGTTTTGTTTATATGGAGGTAGACAAGGCGCTTACAGTCGGCGTACTGACATTCTTTATACTGTTTGTGCTGACGCTGTTCTATTTTAAACTGGATAAGAAGGTGAATGTCGATGTCTGAGCTGTTTAAAAAACATAAAGAAAAAGAGCATAAGGAAAGCACAACCGTAATTTCCGAAATAGAATACAAGGGCGCAAAGGCAAAGATAATACACACCATATTTCTCGTTATACTGCTTATATTAAGCGCGGTATGCTTTCTGCCGTTAATATGGCTGTTTTTATCATCGTTTAAAGACACAAAGGAATTTTTACAGGTGCCGCCGTCGTTCCTGCCGGAAAAATTCGATTTCGGCAAGCTTGCCGACGTGTGGGGCAAGGTGCGCTTTACGAGAACCTTCTTTAACACGATATTCATGGCGGCCGGAGATATACTGTTCTGCGTTGTGCTTAACGGGCTTGCGGGATACGTCCTTTCAAGGCTTAAGCCGCGCGGCTCGAGGCTTGTGTTTATGGTTGTTGTGTGGACGATGCTTCTGCCGCACAGCACAAGCACGGTACCGCTCTTTATGACGTTTACCGATTTTCCGATTATACATGCCAACTTTTCAAACACATATCTTCCGATGTGGTTTATAGCGGGCGCAAACTGTTACTACGTGCTGCTTTTTAAGAGCTATTTCGACTCACTGTCGATAACGTATTTTGAAGCGGCGAGAATAGACGGCTGCTCAAATTTAAGAATGTTCTTCAAGATAGTTCTGCCCTTGAGCATACCTATAATAGCCGTAATAATAATATTCCAGTTTAACGCCTCATGGGGTAACTTCTTCTGGCCGTTCCTGCTTATAAACAACACAAACATGACGGTTTTGGGCGTGCGGCTTTATCAGATGAAGTCGGGCGCGGCGATAGACGAATACGTTGCCGTAATGATGTTTACCGTAATACCGCCGGCAATACTCTACTGCATATTCCAAAAGCAGATAATGGGCGGAATAAATCTCGGCGGCGTAAAGGGCTGATATTTAGAAAACAAAATTTTGTCTTATATTTGCGCGCTGCGGGCGCAATATCCTTTGCGCCCGTATGCGATATGGAGGAAGGCTATGCTTAAATTTATAAGAACGTGCGTATCGGTGTTGCTTGCGGCGGCATCTGCCGTTCCCGGCACGCTTGCCGTATACGCCGCCGGCGATGGCGGCTCGGATATGCCGGAAAATACGGCGTATTATGATTTTTCGTCATCGGGCGGACAGCATCTTGTAACGGCGGCTATGGGCGACGGCTCATCGCCGAATATCGTAACGCGCGGCGGACGAGAGGGCTGGGAAATATCAAACGCAAACGACACAACCGAGAGCGCAACAATAAACTGCGGAGTTGACCGCGCTTTTGCATACGGCGTAAGCGACGGCTCAACGTTCGAGATAGAGATAGATTATTACGACGCCGACAGGGCCGTATTCTCGCTTGTATACAGTGCGCAGGACCGCTCCGACCGCTTTGCCGGAAGCGTGATGACGGACGGCGTCGGCACAAAAGATACGGTAAACGATATAGGGCAGTGGAAAACGGCCGTATTCAGGCTTCAGGACGCAAAATTCGACGATTCCCTTGACAGCGCCGATTTTAAAATATCGGCAAATATCCTTAATTCAAACCACGGAATATCGTCGTCAACGCCAAACGGCTACGGCTCGTATTACAGCTCGTATTACCCTGATACATACGGCAGGGTTTCGACGCTTGACCCGATCGTTATAGGCGCCGTAAGAATTAAAAAGCTCGATACAAAAAATCCTTTTGACATAAAAGTCACAACGGATTCAACAAGCAACACGCTTTTTGATGAGGAAAGCGCGAAGTTCAATTACAATATGCAGAACAAAACGGCGCAGGACTTCAGCCTTAACGCCGAATATACCGTTACGGACCAAGACGGCAGAGAGGTTTTGACAAAAACGGACACCGTATCGATAGCGGCAAACGAAACAAAGGAATTTTCGGTTGACCTGGGACAGGTGCCGTACGGGCTTTTCACGCTCACGTCGTCGTTTACGGCGGACGGTGTTGAAAACCAAACAAAAACGGAATTTTCGCACAGCCGCGAAGCCAAGGTCTTAAACGAGCGTGTCGGAACAAACGTCCATTTTGAGGGAAGCGACAGCTATAAAAACGACGAAAACAAAATCATGGAGCTTGTCAAAAAAGCCGGCATAGCGTCCGTGAGAGATTCGATGCGCTGGGCGGATATAGAAACGGTAAAGGGAAAATACGAGATCCCGGAAATGACGCGCCGCGGCATGGACCTTGCCGAGGAGCTCGGCATTGAGTATTTCCCGATAATAACGGGCGATAACCCGAACATCTACGGCGAAGCGTCGCAGCCGCCGAAGGACGAAGCGACGTTTGAAGCGTACAGCAAATTTGCCGAGTTTGTGGCAAAGGAGTTTTCCGGCATAGCAACGGCCGCGGAAACATGGAACGAATATAACATCCATTATCCTCAGCATACCGCGGAGGAAATGACCTCAATGATAAAGGCTACGTACGACGGCGTAAAAGCCGCAAATCCCGATATGAAGGTAATAGGCATAGACGATGCCGGTCTCAGCCTCAGCGATATGCGAAAGCTTTTTGAAGCTGGAGCGCTGAATTATATGGACGGCATAAGCTATCACCCGTATTACCATTCAAGAGGGCCGGAAACGAGCGGCGTGTTCTCAAACGGACTTGCCGTGCAGAACCTGCTTGCGGAGTTCGGAAAGCCGGAAACGGAAATCTGGATAACGGAAAACGGATGGCCCACGTGGCTCGGAAACCCGATAAGCGAAACCGACCAGGCGGTGTACCACGTTACAACGATACTTGAAAACGCCGCGTGGCAGATATTTGACAGATATTATTTTTATGAATTTGCAAACAGCGGTATTCAGCCGGAATACATGGAATCGTTTTTCGGAATGACAAAATCCGTTTACGACGAAGTGCCGTATGCGGCAAGGCCGTCGTATGTCGGAGTCTGCAACGTCAATTACCAGCTCGGGAACACCGAGTTTAAAGACGCCCTCGGCGGACTTTCGATGACCGCAAATGAATTTGTATACAGGTTCACGCGTCAGAACGGGGACGGCAAGGGCTCTGAAATGATAGCGATATGGACAAGAGGCGACTATACGGAGCTCGGCTTAAATCTCGGCTGCGACAGCGTGACGATGTATGATTTTTACGGCAACGAAAGCACGCTTTACGGCATCGGCGGCAAATACAGCATTGCCGCAACGGACGTGCCGGTTTATCTTGTCGGCGATTTTTCGTCGTTTGAAGAATGCACGCCGCCCATAAAAACAAGCAGCGTAAAGCTCGGCGGCGCAACGGAGGATACCGTTGAGCAGACCGTAACGATGCAGCAGTCCGAAGGCGCGTATATAGTGCCGGAGGGCAGCTCATATTTCGATTGCCCAGAAAAAACGGAGTTTGCGGACGGAAGCGCGCTCTTTGTTGTGAATACGCCGAAGGAACGGTTTTTCAACAAATGCGCGCAGTACCGCATCGAAAAGGACGGTAAAATTTATTATCACGGCAATCTTAAAATAGAAAGCGTGGAAACCGTCACCGTAAACGTCGACCACCGGGTTTCGGGCGCGGACGTAAACCGCTGGAATTTGACCGTTGATATAACAAATAACAGAAACAGCACATCGGTAAGCGGAAGGATAAAATTCAACGAGCCGCAGGAGCTTGTGGGTCAGATGCCGACGATATACGTAAATGACCTTGAGCCTCAGGAAACGCGCAGCTACACAATGTTTATGCCGGAAGTCGTAACAAAGGAAATGCGTGATTTCAGTATGGATACGATACTTGATACGGGCGAAACGTTTAATATAACAAACAAAATGTTCTTTACCGTCGTCCCGTATGCGGGAGATGTGAGGCCGGTTATAGACGGCGTTGTAAGCCCGGGCGAGTACAGCAACGATACGTGGCTCAGCATTAAGGGCGGAGAACACGGCGAAAATGTCATGATACTTGAGAGCGGCACTTCATGGAAGGGCGACAGCGACCTGAGCGGCAAGGCGACGATGAAATACGACGATGATAATCTCTATATGTTTATCGAGGTAACGGACAATACGTTTAAAAACGATAATTCCGATTCGATGTCGTGGAACGGCGACAGCATACAGCTCGGTATTGCCGGCGAAGGCGTGGCGTCCGGCGGCAATTACTGCGAGCTTACAATAGCGCTTACGCCGAACGGCCCCGAGATATACAGGAATTTAAGCAACAATTCAAAGACTGTCGGAGCCGTTGATACGATG
>DVLU01000028.1 GCA_018715365.1 Candidatus Ornithomonoglobus intestinigallinarum
TATTCCATCAGATCCTCTATGCGGCAGCCAAGCGTCCTTGCAAGCATCATCAGGCTTTCCGCGGCGGCGCGGTTGATATTTTTGCCGCGGATTTCATACGACTGCAATGTTTTAATATTAAGGCCTGACTGTTCGGCAAGCCCGCTCTGCGTATACCCGCTTGCCAGACGCAGGGTGTGTAGCCTTGCAGGCTTATTTTGTCTTTGTATCAGCCGGTCTATCGCCTCCGCAGCCCGTTCCGGCAGTTCGTTGTGCAGTTTGGGATACAGATCCTCTATATCGCTGTATGCGATTTGCTCCCGTATGTCCCGGAAACTGCGTACTGTGCGCCATTGATAATAGGCAAGCATACTTCCGCACCAATAGGCCTTGGACAGCCTTCCGTTTTTGCGCGGCTCCGGAAAATCCTGAAACGCATCATACTCGCCAAGTATCTCCATAGCAAGCTCTGTGCCGCTTTTGCCGGATATCACAGCCGGTATGCCGGATGCAAACCGTTCGGCGTATCCGCTTGCAATAAACAGATCCCAAATCAGCTCCGGTTTTGTATTGCAGGATTTTTGCGCGTAGTCGAACATTTCGCCGAGGTTATCCATAGCGTCTTTTAAGTACAGCTCATTGTATGCGCGGGTCATCGGGACGCACCTCCTCACGGATCAGGTCCTGTATGTACAGCCCGTTACACTCCTGCTTTTCAGATCCGGCTTGAAACGCTATCCTTGCAGCTTCATCCCGGGACTTCCGTTTCGCATAGTATTCTGCCATAGGGACGGGTTCATATGAAACGAACCGAAGCGATTCAAGTGCTTTTTTGCTCTTTAGTACGAATTGTTTGCACGAATCCGGCAGTATGGAATATTTCAATTGCTTGAAGGATGCCTTGTTGCTTAAGAAGGCCCTTACAAACGAGAAATAGGAATCGTCAGCGCGAAAGCCCGCCACCGCATCATATCCGGTAAGCTCGATCCTGAAATGCTCCTTAATCCATGTGACGGCAGACTGTATACCGGACGCCGGGATACGGAACCGTCTGTATTCTGCCAAAAGCGCAATATGGTATAGCAGCGTGTACCCTGATGCAAGATCCAGTATGCGCAGACCATCCGTATTTAACTCATATATGTTTACAAACGCTGCCGTACCTCCGGTACATGCCCATTCATTTGCAAGTTCTTTATCCCCGGTGCAGTAAAACCCGCAGCCATAATCATTAAAACTATTCCCTTTTTCATAAACCGGAGCCTTTATGATCCCGGCAGAACCGTGATACAGGAATATTTCCCCCATGGCTTCGTCCCCTTTGATTTATAAAATATCATATCTACATTATACTACTATAAGAGTATAAAGTCAATGAAAACGCGAAATGTTGCCTTGATTCTGCGGCAATAAAATGGCGCAAAAAAGGCAGGGAAATGCCGATGACAAAGAAATAAAAGTCTGATATAATAATAACATCTGAAAATAGGCTTGTAATACGTCCCGATTTGGGGCTGAGCCTTAAGGAAGGGTGAATAAAAATGAAATATTGTCCATACTGCGGCGCCGAGATCTTAAACGGCGCCGTTTCTTTTTGCTCGGAATGCGGCGGCAGCCTCACAGAGGTAACCGCAAAGAAAAAGGGACAGAAGAAATCTGTGTGCCGGGAAAAACCGAAGAAAGAGAAAAAGACGAAAACAAAACAGCCGCCGACGGAGGAAATACAAAAAGAACCGGATGACAGCGATTACGATAGGTACTATGACGACATTGTCCCGGCGGATATGGGGAGCACGGCCAAACAGGGGCTTGAAAAGGACGTGATCAAAAAGATCATCCTGCTTGCCGCTGGCGTTGCGGTGGTTATCGGGTTATGTGTCGTGCTGTTGTATTTTATATAAACCGGGTTGTAAAACGCCGGCCTTTACCGTGTAATTTAAGCAGAAAGGGGTTTTTAGAATGGTTTATTTATCAAAAGGCACAGTTTGTAATAAATCCTCTGAACGGGAACTTCATATTTCACACGGGAGGCAGGAGTTTACCCTGACCGGACAGCAGGCGGAAGTTTGGCGAAACGGACGGTTTGCGTTGGGATACCCCAAAACGGAATGCGAAGAAAATATAACAATACAGCTGGCGGAAATGGGCCTGTCGGAATACGAACCGGAGGAAACGCCGATTTGTATATATCGTGTTTTAACAAGATGTATTTTTTGTGCGTCCGGATCCGGCGGCGTCCGCTTCCCGCTTTTCGGCGCGGAACGTGAACTCATGCGCTGGATAAAGAATGCCGGGCTGCGGCTGAGCACGGCGGAGCTTATCTTTCTGGCAGAGAACCGTATCAGACCGACGGCGGATATGCTGTATGAAAAGAACAGGCAGTCCCTCACCGAGCGCATCTATACTTCCGGCACCATATACGACAGTATTTTGGAGTGCCGCATGGAGCATGCGTCATGCCGCGACCGGATCGTAAACCTGCTGCTCGGTCTGGTAAAGAAAAAATATTTAGTTGCAGTGTGAGGTGATATAAGCGTTGAGCAATCAATTTAAAGATGTTCCGGCAGCGCTGCAAAAGCAGGTCATACTACGGCTGGGTCTGGGTATACTGGCTTTGCTTTTGTCTGTAATCGTATCTGTTTACTACCGCAGCCTGTATTTCAGTCTGCCGTGTTTCCTTCTGTCCGCCGTGCTGTTTGCGTATGGCGGGATCCTGTTTTATAATTGTATCAAGAAACGGTATCTTGTCCTGCAAGGGGTCTGTGTAGACGTTCTTACAACGCGCGTCCGGCGCAGGATCAAATCTGTAACGCTGATGATAGACGAAAAAAATCTGAAGCTGCCAGTACAAAAACGAGTACAAGCGGTCAAAGAAGGAGATACTGTTACTGTGTATTTATCGGAAAAAGCGCCGGTGTATGAAGACGGCGGAAGCTATGTTGTTTATAGCTGTTATGCATTAGAAGTGCGGAAGGAGTATGATCATGAACAAAGAAAAAGAAAAATTGTACAGGATCCTTGATGAGATCAGGGAACTGATAATAAACAATGAAAAACCGGACGGAACCTTCCGGTTTGACACCGTAAGAATCTTGACAGCGCTTGATTTTGTAAAAACGGAAATTTTGAAAAGTATTTCACGATAAGTTTTAAGAATGGATTGACGGCTTTCAATAAATATGCTATAATAAATATATAAGTTTCAAGGTTTTCCGATAGGGATCCATAGTAGCATAGTTTACAAAGTGTCAATTAACGCATTTTGCGTTGGTTGGCACTTTTTTTGTTTTCATCGGTTTCTATCTGCGAAAGCAGGTTGAAATAAATATATTTTTTATAGCAGGCACTCCCTGCGAGAAAGGAGTTTTTCTTATGTTAAAAGTATTTGCAACAGACGTCGTGATCTCCAAGGGGTTCGACGGCGCACCGGCTCTGAAGTTTTCGGAAACGGGCGAATCGGTGCGGTTTCGGTTCGGCAAAAAGGTGTATGACACACACGCTGAAAACAATACCCGCTGGGTGAACATGACCGTTAAAGCATTCGGCCCCGTATGCGAGCGTATCAAGAAGATGAAGCTCAAAGAAGGGTCGTTTGTCAACCTGACCGGCAGGCTGGACGAGGATTCCTGGGTAGACCAAAATACAAACGAAACAAAGAGTATGATGGTCATTATCCTGGACGAGATTGAGTATGCCGGTGGCGGCGGAAAGCCGAAAGACAGCCAGCAGGCGTCTTCCGGACAGGAACAGGCCCAAAGCGGTGCTGCGCCGGGTTCTGCACAGCAGACAGGCGGACAGCAGATACCCGAAAATTTTACGGGGTTTGAACCGTTCGGCGGCTCATCGTTCTTTGATGAGAACTGACCGGGCAAAAACAAATCAGGCGTTACATAAGGCGCACATGGATTACGGTTACGTGATTTATGTGCGCCTTTTTGCGTCCCAAGGAGGGAATTTTATGGTGAACGAATCGTTCTCTGTTCTTTCCGAGCATGAAAGGAGCAGTAAACTCCGGACGGTTCTCAAAAACAGGAGTGAAGGCCGTATAAGCGAGTCGGAAATACGTGCCGTTATGGATGTGATCTCTTTAAAAAAGCAGTATGCGATCCGTATCTATATAGAACCGGACGAATTCCGAAAAAACCTTGTCCTTGCAGATCCGAGCCGGAGCAAAACAGTCTTTGGCAGCGCGATTGCCGGCGTACCCGGACTCTCTGAACGCTTTTTTTCCGGGACGCATGCAGCCGCATACATTACAAAGAACAATGTGGATATTATCCATATCTACATCCCGCAGCAACGTATGGGAAAAGGAGAAGACTGAGCGATGGAAAAGGACAAAAAAGGGATCGTTATCAAAACGCTTGCTGTTTTGGCGCTGCTTTTCGTATTTGCGATCCTGTGCGGGATATGGGCTCTTTTGCTTGTGGTACTGTTTGGGATATGCTTTGCCGCCGTATGGCTGCACGATGTATTTACCAAACGGAAAGAACCCGAGCACACAGCCCCGATATCGGTAAAGGCGGCAGCGCTGCCTACGGAACGGGATGTAAAAAAGCTCGCCTACAGCATTATACTCAGACGTATTACCGAACTGGTAACAGCCGAATATCCCGATGCACGCTGGGTCTGGGAAGCGCCCAATGCCAAACAGCTGATCGAATGCGGAGAGGGTTTATTTATCCTGCTCAACAGAGCCGGAGGCTACCGGAGAGCAAAGGTAAATATCCGCAACCTGCAGGTGCTTGGTGTGGAGTTCCGGGATACGCAGACGCAGGATACGACCGGGTCTGAGGAAATGACGGACGATGCGCAGCCAGGCGCTGAAGAGCAGGACGAAAATTACGAGCTGCTTGCTTTTGAATGGGTAGACGCTCACATCATCGAATTGAATGAGCGCTGCAACGAAGCAATCGGCAACGGCATCACAGAATTGCTGCTTCAATCTGACGAGCTGCCGGTTCCCGACAGCTGGCCGGATATCTGCCGCGAATTGGAACGGGCAGATATAAAAGAAGCGGCGGCAGTCCCGGAAGGGATAAAAATCAATTTATTGCAGTGAACTGCAGAAAGGGAATGAATTATGAGTACATACATGAAAAATCTTTTTAATTACAGCCGCAGTCTGCCGGAACCATTTGACACCCTGGCAAACAAGAAAGTAAAGGTATCGTCCAAATACGGCGACGGTACCGAGGCTACGCTTTGTACAACGGTAATAAAAGCGGTACAGGCGGTATGCTGCTGTATGAACGGTTCAAAAGAAGGCGCAGTCGGTGTAATCGATCACAGGACGGTTGCCGAATACAAATCAGCTATGGGACCGGACGCTTATCACCTGGTCGTATATGACAGCAGCTCCGGTTCGGTAATGGCGAGCGTTTATGACAAGAATACTGAGGTACTCGAAACGTATACGCTCAACAACTCCGAACGTGACGGAGCTGCGGTGATGATGGCGATCATCCCGGTATTGCTTCAGGACCAGGAGTTTAAAGACTACTTCGACGAATACTATGACCAGTTTATCAACGGCCATCCCGATATGGGTATCACAACAATGAGTATGGCGTATCTGTGCGATAACGCATATCGCCGTATCAAAGACGACTCATGTGCTGCGCATGTTAAAGTAGAGCTGGACCGTTCCGGGAACCTGATGCGCGTTTCACAGGCGCAGATCGATTCCGGAAGCTTTATGCCGAACGAAGTTGTGGCGGGTGAATTTACCATATTCGCCAAGACCGGCCCTGCGACGATAAAAAAAGCGAGCACATTTGTGGAACATTCCGATTTTGTCGGCAAATACGAACTGCATGAAAGGACGCTGTCTCCGGCAGAGAGACAGCTTGTGCCTGTGCTCCCTGAATGGTATATCATACCGGAAGAAGTTGTGGATATATGCAAGCACGCGCAGGTCACGACCGGAAAACCGATGCAGATGCGGAACTTCCTTCTGCGAGGTCCGGCAGGTACCGGTAAGACGATGGGCGCAAAAGCGGTCGCAGCCGGTCTGGGACTGCCGTATATGAAGTATACCTGCTCCGCCGGAACGGAGATATTTGATTTTATCGGTCAGATTTTCCCCGATTCGGAAACCGGTTCTACCGGGAACGCACAGCTTGATCTGGAGCGCGAGCAGCTGAAGGCTATGGGCGGCATCAATTACGCCAACGTATCCAAGCTGATGAAACTTCCGGATCTTGATGACATGGATTATGACCCGTCAGGTGTATACCATGCGCTGACCGGCGTTGAAAACACGGCGGCAACTTCCCAGGATTGTATGGGTATCGTTCTGGATATGGTTACGGAAAAGGTACGCGCATTGTCGAAAACCGATCCCGAGCATAAAAGCAGCGGGCAAAGCTTTTCATATGTGGAGACAGATTTCCTGAAAGCTCTCAAAAACGGGTATGTGGTTGAGATCCAGGAACGTGCGACACGTTCGTGACTGAAAAGGTCACGCACTAACTGTCGTTTATATGTGGTTTAGGCCGCAAAACAACAGTTGGGAGAACTGTTAAGGCAAAGGATGGAATGAAGGGGTAACGCCCGGAAACGTCCTCTTTAATACTGCGACGTGCTAAGAGGCGGCAACAGCCAAATGGTACGAAGCTCGCAGAAGTCGGCAGAGAGTTACCGTAAGGAGTGAACAACTGCTCTACGAAAGCGTCCCAGAGGTGGGGTGTGTAGCCTATATGCCGGAAGTCCCAGAAAGTGGACATGGTGAGAATGCTTGCGTGACAAGCGGACGAACTTTCGATTTACAAGTCTATAGGAGCTCGCCAGTAGAAATGCTGGTCACGCCATCGTGCGTGGTATGTGAGGGTTAGTAAAAAGGTTCTTTATGAAACCCCTTATGCCGTTACAGGCGGCATCCAGCATACAGGCTTAGAGAAAGCACCTAAACCCATATAGAGTGGATAGCCTTAATGGAACGTGGGAAGCCGGGAACGCAGAGCCAGTTGCAGGCAATGAAGCGTGGAGCAGGAAATCCAAATCGGTATAACTGTTCTTTATCCCGGTGATAGTGGTGCCACGACTAATGAAGTCCCTGTAATGGGGATGGAGGAACAGGCACCAGTCTCCAACAACATGAAAACAACACACACGAAAATCAAGGGTTCTGGTAAGAAGTAAGAAAAACCATTCTCGTATGGAGGTGGTTGACCTTGGGACGACCGAAACCTATCAAGAGGCAAAAAGCCAGAAATGCAGAGTATTATGACATGCAGCGAACGCAGGATGACCTGTATAAAAGAAGTCTGAAGAATCAGAACTTCATCAAGCTGATGGACATCATCCAATGTGACGAAAACATCATGCTTGCGTATAGGAACATCAAGCGGAACGGCGGCAGTCAAACACCCGGCACGGACGGCAAAACGATTGAGAACTTAGAAAAACTGTCACCTGAACAGCTAACGCAGTATGTGAGAAACAGGCTGAAGTGGTACAAACCACAATCAGTCAGACGAGTTGAAATCCCAAAGGGGAACGGAAAGCCCCGGCCATTAGGCATTCCCACAATCGCAGACCGGCTCATACAGCAATGCTTCTTGCAGGTGTTGGAGCCAATCTGTGAAGCGAAGTTCCACGACCGAAGCTATGGGTTCAGACCTCTTAGGAGCGCCCAAAATGCTATGGCAGTATACTACAAGCTCATTCAGCAAATGGACTTGTTCTATGTGGTGGATGTGGACATTAAGGGGTTCTTCGATAATATCTCCCACGGAAAACTGCTCAGACAGATGTGGGCTATCGGTATTCGTGACAAAAAGGTCATTTCTATCATTTCAGCAATGCTAAAGGCCGAAGTAGCGGGAATTGGCTTCCCTGAGAAGGGAACGCCGCAAGGTGGGATTATCTCGCCGCTCCTTGCGAATATCGTGCTGAATGAACTGGACTGGTGGATTTCTGACCAATGGCAGACATTTGAACTCAGAAAGCAATACTCAACGCAGTTAAACCCTAACGGAACCCCGAAACAAGGGTTTCGACTACGGGCCATGCGGGACTATACCAACCTAAAAGAGGGATGGCTGGTCCGATATGCAGATGATTTTAAAATTGTATGCCGAACGCGTGCGGATGCTGAAAAATGGTTTTACGCAGTAAGACTGTGGCTGAAAGAACAACTTAAACTGGATATAAACCCGGAAAAGTCGAAAATAGTTAATTTATGTAAAAAGTATTCGGAATTTCTTGGCCTGAAGGTAAAAGCGGTTCGAAAAGGCAACAAACCGAGATGCAAAGAACCCACGCCACGATATGTGGTAAAGTCCCACATTTGTGACAAAGCGCTTAAACGAATCTCACAGACAGCAAACGGAAGAATTCATGACATCTTAGAAGCAGGTAGTGGGAGTGCGCTAATCCGTGCAGTAGGCAGATATAATGCCTTTGTCATGGGAATGCACAATTACTACCAGATGGCTACACATGTGGCCTGCGATGTCAACAGTATTGATTATCAGGTGTTCAGAACCTTTGAACTGCGAACCCATACGAAGCTAAAACGGTATGTAAGCGGAGAGGGCAATCAGTATATCAAGGACAGGTACGGAAAAAGCAGCAGGCTAAAGGAGTGGCGTGGGCGTCCAATCGTTCCTATCAGCTATGTGCAAACTGTTCCGCCCAAGTTAAAGCGTGTGGATGTTAACCCATATACGCCAGAGGGCAGAGCGGCAATACACAAAAACCTGAGAGGAATAGATGTCACCGTCCTGCATTATCTCATGCGAAATCCAGTCATGGGACAGTCCATGGAATACAACGACAACAGGCTAAGTCTGTTCTGTGGTCAATATGGAAAATGCGCGATTACGGGTGTAGACCTACAAATAGGTGACATCCATTGTCATCACATCATCCATAGAACGCAGGGCGGGACAGATAGGTATGAAAACCTTATGCTTGTCACCGTTGATGTTCACAGATTGTTGCACGCAACGCAAGAGAATACCATCCAAGCCTTGCTGAAGAAGCTGAACTTGACCTCGAAGCAGAAAGCCAAACTGAACTACTACCGTGAAAAAGCCGGACTGATGGGTGTCTAATCGCTCTAAGTCGTGTGTATGAAAAAGTAATATTGATGGAGATGGGGCGCCGTGTGAAGGGAAACTTTCATGCACGGTGCTAACCGGGGGAAAATCCAGAGATAACTTCAAAGGATTACCTATCGGAATCCACAACGATCGTCCAGCCCGGCGTGTTGGTTGGTCTTAACTCGCTTTTGGAGCAGACCGGTTCCATCACATTGCCAACCGGTGAGATCATAAACAGGCATCCGGACGCGGTAGTCGTTGTTACAACAAATATTAGCTATGAAGGATGCCGCGGCATCAACCAATCGGTACTCGACAGGATGAGTCTGGTAAAGGATATTGAACTTCCGGCACCGGAGATTATGGTTCAGAGGGTCATGAGCGTTACCGGAGCAACCGATGAATACAAAGTTTCACAGATGGTCCAGGTCGTCAACGATATGGCTGACTATTGCAGGAAAAACAGCATCACTGACGGCAGCGTCGGTATGCGAAGCCTGATAGACTGGGTTGTGAGCAGCGAGATTACAGGCGATGTATATCAGTCTGCACTGTGTACGGTTGTCAGCAAAGCAACAAGCGATGGCCTTGACCGGGAAGCGCTGGTGCAAACCATATTAAACCCTATCTTCCCACCAAGAAGGATCAGGGTATCTGCGTAAAATAACAGAGAGGAGGACAACCCTATTATGGCAAGGGTGAATCACAAATTAGTAATGCAGCGTTTAAACGAAAAACGCAGCAAGATCACAGACAGGCAATTCTTTTCGTCCCGTATTCTTGCGGGACATTTTGAAGACATTGCTGCGGCGCAGACACGGCGGTACAATTATGATCGCCGTATCCACGTCAATCTCTACTGGAAAACAAAGTGTAAAGAAGTGGCGGTAACGGACAACCAGTATATACGCATTAACTGCGGGAATAAAATGGTTACCAGAGTTCGCGGGCGCGAAAACAGATACCACCTCGTGTGCGGCTTGTTCGCACACGAGCTGGGGCACGTGCTCTATACGGATTTTCTTGCCGCTAAGACGCATCACAATTATCTTGCACGGTATCATTGGTATCCTGTCCCGCCCGACCTGAAACAGCCCGATGACGCAAAAAATGAAAAAGCACTTTGGGAGTATGTGAAGGCGGAACCAAGGAACCTTGAAATGGTACAAATGATATCCCATTTTATCAGCAACGTCCTGGAGGACGGCTATATTGAAAACAGGATGCTCTTGAATTTCCCCGGTACGCTCGGATACGGGCTTGAATCGCTGCGTGCAGCTGATTTCGAGGATATACCGACGGTAACACAGCTGATCGAATCAGAGGAAAACGGAACCATGCACATCTTTGAAAGCATACTGCAGATTATGCTGTCGTATGCAAAATACGGCGAAATCAAGTATGGCGACGAGCCGTTGAACGATGAGCGTATCCGGATCGTTTTCAGTCTGATCCACGAGATTGACAGCGCACTGCTTTCGCATTCCGGCAAGCAGCGCCTTGAAGCTGTGAATACCATATTGGTCCGGTGCTGGACACATATCGAAGATTTTTCTGAAATGTGCAAGCAGCGGCAGGATGACGCAGTTTCAGCCGGTGACAATACAACGCTTGAGGATATTCTGAAGGAAACTCTGGGCTCGGTTGCCGGGATATCGGAGCAGTGCGAAGGCAGCACAGCGCCGGTAACCGAAGCTTTGTCGGAAACAAATGAGTCTGTTACAGAGAAGATGCGTGAGAAAACACATGCTGACGCTGACACTTCAGCCGGTTCTGCAGAAGGCAGTTCCCAGACTGATACGGAAAACGAAAATTCCGGATCTGGGTCTGGAGAAGATATGCTTTTATCAGACAGTTCGGGCAAACAAGGCAAGCAAACAGCCTCCGAGCATGAGAACGGAAGAATAACGAGCCGTCAAAGCGAAGAGATTTCGGTGCCTACCGGTGGGTCGGTAGAAAAAAACGACGCTTATGAACGTGAAAAATATGAAGACGCTGCGGCAGATATTGCACGTGTTCTTGACAAAATGGCTGAAAAAGCAGCCTGTGAGGAACTGGAGAATGAACGGATACGGGAACTTAATGATGTTGCGCAAAGCATTTCCTACGGTGATATCCATTCGGGTGTAGCCATCCGTGTCAACCGTATCGCCAGCGTGGATGAAGAGCTGGTTGAGCAGTATCAGCAGGTATCCGGCCCGCTTTTGACCATTTCAAAGCAGCTGCAGCGCAGTCTGATAAAACAGCTTCAGGAATACAGGCGCGGCGGGAAACAGACCGGTCTCTTGATGGGACGGAGGCTGGATACTCACGCGTTGTGCAGAAACGACGGCAGGGTGTTTTATAAAAACGCGTTGCCGAACGAGATACCGGAACTGACGGTAGGTTTGCTGCTGGATGAGTCGGGTTCCATGTGTTCATGCGACCGGTGTACTTACGCAAGGGCATCGGCCATCATCCTTTATGACTTCTGTCAGAGCCTGGGGATACCTGTTATGGTATACGGTCACTCCACGGGATGCGACAATGTCGAACTGTATTCCTATGCAGAGTTTGACGGCTTTGACAATGATGACAAGTACAGGATGATGGATATTGGCGCCAGAGGCAGTAACCGTGACGGAGCTGCGCTGCGGTTTGTAGCCGACCAATTGTCAAAGCGGCCGGAGACAGTCAAATTGCTGATCCTTGTCTCAGACGGACAACCGGCAGACAGCGGCTATTACGGAACAGCAGCCGAAGAAGATCTGCGCGGTATCAAACACGAATATCAGCGAAAAGGCATTATCTTTGTTGCTGCCGCCATCGGCGACGATAAAGAGAATATAGAACGGATATACGGCGATTCCTTTCTGGACATCACCGACTTGAATCAATTGCCCGCAAAACTGACCGCTGTTGTAAAGCGGCATATCAGGGTATAACTACAGCAATATGGGCAATTGGATTTCTTCTGTTGCCCATATTCTTTATTAAAATCAGGAAAGGATATGAAATTATGCATTACTTAACATTGGTGACATTGGAAATGCCAAAACTGGAAAACGATTATGAAAAAGACGAGATCAACCGCCTGCTACTGCAGTCATTGCAGGAGGCACACGAGAAAAAGCCTGACGATATCATGACCCGTATTTATTTGAGGAAATTTAATGGGCTGAAAACAACATTTGCCCGGGAAGTGGACGCTATGATTGAGGAAGAATTAGAACCTTATTGCGAGTCTACGGAAAATCCGGATTATCTGGAGTTTGAAGACCATACAGATGAACTCAGAGCAGAATACGAAAACAATTCGATAGACTGTATTAAACTTCCCGACGGTCGCACTGTAAGCATCTGCAACAATTTTGTCCGGAGCCGCTTTGTCATACACGACGGCAAAGTTTTTGAGAGAAATTCCGGGCCTTTAAAGTGTGACAGGCGGACAAAAAAGGCAAAGAAAATGACGGCCATACCAAATTATCCGTATAAAAAACTGTATAAGACTTTTGACGCTTTTGCCGAAACCGAACGGTATATGGATTACAGCGAGGAGTTTGGCGGCTACGGATACCTTTATAACCCAAACGCTTTTTGGGATTGGTATCAGATCGGCGGAAGATGGCCCAATTTGTTTTTGGTGGAAGATTCTTGCGAAGAATGCACTGAAGGCGAATACAGCCGGGCTTGTCAAGGGCATAAACCCATATCGCCGCAGGGATACAAGTGGGTATGTGCCGCAAGAAAAAGGGATATTGCCTGGCAGACAATGCAGGATTGGAAAATCAAAACCGAATCCGAACGTTATGAGTTATATAAAAAAATATTCGAGACAGGAGAGATTCCGGACGGGTGTGTCTGCAAGATTACCGAAAAAGGCGTTGTAGATTTTACTTCATTTTTGTATGTAAAAGATGAATCGCTGGAAGAGTATCTGACACGACGTGGATTTCTCAGTCAGTATGAGTATCCCAATATTGCATACGCTTTTTTGAAAGACGGCGAGTATTATTCGCAGGATCAATGCATCAGGAATCAGACAACGGGAGAAGAAAAGGCAGAATGGCACAAAATTATTGACGGCTATATCCGCGCCATACCGGACGATACGGTAATAGTCGGAGTAGATTGTCATATTTAATCGGGAGGTAACAATACAATGAAGATCACTTTAAAATTTTTGGGCTTGGATAGCTGGGAGCGCCCCGTTTATCGGGATGAGACCGGGACACTGTGGAAGGATGTTGATCCCCGCAGGGAATTCGCTCCGGACCTATGCACCTCAAACGGGAACCTGTTTGATGGAGAACCGGATGTTCCAATGTCTTATGTGAAAAAATACAAAGATGCAGAGATTCAGTTCGTACCCGAAAGGGTTGTATGGGATTGAATGAGTCACAAAATTTGAAGGAGGAAAGGAGTAAAAAATGATTATCAATAAAACAGGTGCAGTATTTAAATATGAGGATACAGTATACATCATTGGAGAACCGGTTGTTGGAACAAACACAAGCGTGTATCAAGGGCTGTTTGGTATCATTACGGAAATTCGTGATGGTACAGATAAAGAAACCGAAAACGATACTCCGGATATTTATTGCAGATTTCATCCGCCAGTTTTGGCATCAGACAGAAATCAAACAGAAAAGTTCTTTTCTGATCTGTATGGGGAATTGAAAAAAATTGAGGATATTGCCCTTGATTGTGTTATAATGGCGCCAGAAATGATACTCCCTTTGGCAGCAAATAAAATTCAATTGACAATATTTCTCTTGGAAGAGGACTGGGCTGTTGATAATGAATGTGGTCACGATATTCTTCTTTTTACTGACTTTATAGATGCAAAAAAAGAATTATGTGAACGATTGTCTGAAGAATTGGAGAATGGCTGTATTCTTCTTTGGAAAGGACGGGATGATTTTATTGTTGATGAAACTGATTTGTCATACAAATGTTATTTAGATAACGAATATCTTACAAGTCATTATAGTATTTCAATTCAGTATAACAAACTGAAAATTTCCGATTCAGTATTTGATAATATCAGAAAAAATAATACGGAAAAAGACTTTCCGAACTGCTTTATACCGGAACCTTACAATCCCTATCCTCTTTGTATAGGTAAAGTAAAAAAAGAATGTGATAATTGTTGTCTATACAAAGATATGAAATTGGAAGGAGGAAATGAATAATGACTTTATTCGATTTATCACAACTGTTAGGCGGTATCCTGCTGGCATTAGGGTACATACCGCAAATTATCCAAATCAAAACCACCCATTCCTGCCGAGACCTAAACCCTAAAACATACCTGACGATTTTTGTTGGTGTATGCTTGATGGAGGTCTACGCAATCAACCTCTGGCTGAACGGATCCGGATATATGTTTCTGATTACGAATACCGTTTCACTTGCTATTGTGTACTACATCTGTATGCTGATCCTGGTAGAACAGGACAAGAAGGTTATAAAACCGCTTTATCCAGTTGAGGCGTTTTTCGTGTCGGAATGGGATGACGGCAGCGTATATGTATCGCCGTGCAAGGTCGATCTGGAGACCAAAGAAATATCAGAGATCGTCATGGTCCCTTATATCGGAAATGGAACCCTGTGCGGAGAACACCTGATACTTCACGGACAGGAATACTCGGTCAGCGATGATAAGCAGGCCGCAAAGGACGGCCAGTTCTGGTATTAAGGAGGCCGCATTATGCAGACGGAAAAGAAACTTACAAGCATTGTGAGCTATCCTGAACGGGGGCAAGGCGGCAATAACCGCTACAGAGGGAATTGCTCGCCCAAACTGATAGAAGACCTCATCCGCTTTTTCAAGCCGCATGAGATATGTGATTATATGTGCGGAAGCGGTACAAGCAGAGATGCTGCGAACGCGATGAGGATTAAAAGCCATATTTATGACCTGCACAATGGATTTGATATTATGAATTCCGATATTGAAGAACGGCCGGAGTTTATTTTCTGGCACCCGCCGTATTGGGATATTATCAAGTATTCTGATGTTATGTACAGCGCGTCTGATGTGCAAAAACAATATGGGTATGATCCAAAGCAGAGCGACCTTTCACGTATACGAGAATGGGACGATTTCGTCAAGGCTATGAACTACGCCATGATGAAACAGTTTACCGCACTGGAAAAGGGCGGACGTATGGCTGTCTTGATGGGAGACATAAAAAAACAAGGAAAGCTCTACAGTATGCTGGCCGAAATCATCAAGCCGGGTACTTTGGAGAACATTATCATCAAAGCACAGCATAATTGCTTTTCTGACCAAATCCGGTACAGCGGGAATTTTATCCCGATCCTGCACGAGTATGTGATGATCGTCCGCAAGGATGATCCTCTCATATATCCGATCATCGCGGCAAAAACGTATAAGGCAGATATCAGAGATATGCCCGGCGCGGTGTGGAGGGACGTTGTTGCCGCCGTCATGGAACAATGCGACGGTGCAGTCCCGCTTTCATACCTGTATGAGCAGATAGAATCTCACCAAAAAGCAAAAAAGAACAGATGGTGGAAAGAAAAGATCCGCCAGACATTGCAGTGCAACCCGGCACATTTCCGCCATACCGACCGCGGTATGTGGACACTGAACCGGAACACGGCATAGTGGAAATAACGAAGGGTGTCGCTTTGCGGCATCCTTTTTGTTATATGATTTTAATTATTATACTTGAAATTATAATAATTTGTGGTATAATAATAGTATAATCATTGCGTGATGAAAGTGAGATGATAAGCTATGGATAAATTTATAGACCGTGAGGATGAGCTCAGTACACTGGAAAGCGAGTATGCGCGGGATGGCAGCGCCCTCGTTATCGTATACGGTCGGCGCCGTGTCGGCAAGACCACGCTTATATCCGAATTTATCAAAGATAAGCCTACTCTGTTTTTCCTGGCAAGCGAAGAATCCGAGACGCAGAACCGGACAGCGTTTAAAGACCGCGCCACTGAGTTTACGGGCAACGAGCTTTTGCGAGAAGCGAATGTGTCAAGCTGGGATGTGATATTCAAGACGATCATGCAGACGGAGTTTTTGCAAAAGCCCGTTATCGTGATCGACGAGTTCCAGTATATCGGCAAATCAAACCCCGCCTTCCCTTCCGTATTTCAGCGTATCTGGGAGGAACAGCTAAAAGGCCGGGAGGTCATGGTAATACTGTGCGGTTCGCTTATCTCCATGATGGAATCGCAGACGCTTTCCTACAACAGCCCCTTATACGGCAGGCGCACCGCGCAGATAAAATTAAAGCAGATACCGTTCCGGTATTACAATCAATTCTTCCCGGGCAAAAGCGAAACGGAGCTTGTGGAGCTGTACGCCGTAACGGGCGGCGTGCCGAAATATATCGAGTCGTTTGCGGATACGGGGGATATTTTCGACGGTATTGCAAAAAACGTCCTGAACCCTTCCGGATACTTATACGACGAGCCGCAGTTCCTGCTGCAGCAGGAGGTATCTGAGGTCGGCAGCTATTTTTCGGTCATAAAGGCGATCGCTGCCGGCAACAGCAAGCTGTCATCTATCGCATCGCTGCTTGAGGTGAAAGCGACAAGCCTTACAAAGTATTTAAAAACGCTTATCGACCTTGATATATTGGAACGCGAGGTGCCTGTCACCGAGGATAACCCGGAAAAAAGCAAAAAGGGCTTGTATAAGATAAAGGATAATTACCTGCGGTTCTGGTTTGCGTTTATCTATCCGAACCTGAGCTTTATCGAAAGCGGCAGCCGCGGCGTTGTAATGAACAAGATACGAAAAGGCTTTATTGCGAACCATGCAGCATTTGTATACGAGGACATATGCCGTGAAAAGATGTGGGATCTGTGCGCCGGCGATACATGGCCGTTCTATTTCACGAAGGTCGGCAGGTACTGGGATAGCAAAACGGAGATCGATATAGCCGCTCTTGACCCGGATGGCGGGAATATGATACTCGGGGAGTGCAAGTATTGGAAAGAGCCGGTGGGCATAAATGTACTGCGCGGTCTTGAAGAAAAGGCAAAGACTGTTCCGTGGAACAAAAGCACGCGCAGGACGCATTATATCCTCTTTTCGGCGTCCGGGTTCACGGCTGAACTGGAAACTTTGGCAGAAGAACGCGGCGACGTCATACTTTCGCGGTAAAAGCAAAATATATTATGCTTTCCTTTCTTTTATGGATTGACTATTGTGAAGAATTCTGTTATAATATCAATATAAGTTTCAGGTTTGACGAACCGGTCAAACACAGTTTAACAGAGTTTAACAGTGTCATTTGCGTTTTTGCAGATGGCACTTTTTTTGTTTCCCGTCAATCTATTGTACACAAAGCCGACAGACCTTATGGTTTGCCGGCTTTTGTTATATAAATATCAAAACGGCAGAGCCGTAAAAAAGAAAGGAGCATTTATTATGCTAAATTCATGCCAAGACAACTTTTACACGACCTTTGGCGCTTATCCCGCCATGGAAAACTACCACGAGCGTCAGTCTGACGAAAGCCTGTGGGTTCACTGCAAAGTCAATGAGCTTACTGTGGAACCGCTTGATAAAACGTCGGTCCTGTACGCTAACCCCTCGGCATTCGCCGCCGGAACCACTCCGGAGGCAATCGAGGACACGGCCGATCATCTTGGGCTTGCACTCAAGGTAAACGGCAGCTGTTATCCTGTCAGGGATACGGCATATAAGAGCCTGCTGGACAGGGCAAAGATCAACGGCACCGCGCTTCCCAAACTCGGGAGAAAAGAACTTGCGGACGTATTGAACGCTTGCCTGCAGCTGTATTCATCGGATGCGCTGCTGCTTATCCGGGACGAGAAGGTATCAGCCGTTCATTCCGGTGATGCGGTGGATTATTCGATCCTCCCGATCAATGAACTGCTGAAAACCGTGCAGAACAAGTTAAACGCCCGATTCCCGGGCAACGAGTTTGAAACCGGGTATTCAGACCACTCTCTTACCAGCGCGTCATGGACGCTGCCGGATCAGAAAAACGACCTTCTCGGAGCCTATACAAAACTGCTTGATGCACAGGGTAAATCCGTACTGGCTTCAAAGCTGGTGCCCGGTGTCAGGTTCATGACGTCCGATACCGGTATCGCTTCGGCAAAGGTTTCGGCGATCCTTACCGGCGTGCAGCACCCGATCCATATCGGCAGCTGTATCGCGGTTGAGCACAGGCATCAGAAGAACATATCGGATTTTGATACTGCACTCGATCAGCTGTTTGCACAGTTCGGGGATTCTGTTGAAAAATTGCAGAAGCTTCTTGAAATCGAGCTTGAGTATCCGGTCAATGCGATGACGCGGATATGCAAAAAACTCAGCCTGCCGAAAAAAGCGGCTTTGGAGGCTATTGCTATGTTCGAGATGTCATACGGCGGCGGAACTGCTACTGCACACGATGTTTTCATGGCGATCCAGGAGATACCGTTTATTCTGAAAACATCAAACACACCTATGAACAAAATGCTGATCATTGAGGAAAACATCGCTCGTATACTCTCCTTAAAGTGGAGCGATTACGATCTGGCAAAGGCGGTGAGTTACTGATGGCAGCGCCGAATATTCTCTGCGATACGGCAGGTATGTCTAACAAGCGTTGGCTGGAATGCCGTATGCACGGACCCAAAGGCAACATCCCGTACACCGTAGGCGGAAGCGATGTGGCTGCCATTTTCGGTGTGTCACCGTGGACAACCCCGCTGGAGTTATGGATGATCAAGAAAGGCAGGATGAAACCTACATCAAAGCCAAATGCGAACCAATTGGAAATGGGTCATATGCTGGAACCGATCGCGGCGCATTTTTATGCGAAAAAGACCGGGAATACCGTCACTGACGATACGTATATGTATCAGCATGCTGACTATCCCTATGCGCTTGCGGACTTTGACAGGCGTTTTACGCGCGCGTCTGACGGCGAGCCGGGGATACTGGAATGCAAAAGCTGTACCTATCATAAAGCATCGGACTGGGCAAACGGCGCCTACCCGCTTTATTATGAGTTTCAGCTTCGGTATTATCTTGCCGTTGCAGACGTCAATATCGGCGCTTTTTCGGCTGTATGGGGTAATAACCCGGACAATGATCTGGCAACGCCCGATATAGTACGCGATAAGGCAAAAGAGGACATGATATTTGAACGGCTGGAGGAATGGATTTGGAGTCTTGAAAACGACAAACCGCCGACAATGGCGGACGTGGCTCCCAAACTTGCACTGGAATCCCTTGCAAGGATATACGGCTCAGGCAATGCCGCACTGCCGTCCATAGAGCTTCCGGTTAAATACGAAAAACAGATACGGAGCATCTATGAACTGCAAGGAAAGATAGCCGAGTGCAATGATGAAATTAAAAAATATAATAAGGAGATTGAGGCACATTCCGTGCGAATTGCAGAATTGATGAAGGCACATGAACATGGCGTGCTTGAAACCACGTCGGACAAGTTCCTCATCGATTTTGTCACCAAAACAAGCAACAGGACGGATACATCTTTGCTGAAAAAGAAATATCCGACTGTATATCAAGATGTAATCAAAAAGACTGAAAGCCGCAAACTGAAGGTATCGCTTCAGGCGGTCTGACGTCGTGAAAGGAGTCAATATGAGTATTGATATTTTTAAAGAAAACTGGGAGACGGCGCTGGAGATGCAGTTTCAAAAACCTAACCGGTGTCTGAAAAAGGCCTATATTTGTTCGCCGCTGTGTGCCAAAACTGATATGGAAATGATCCGGAATATGCGGGCAGCCAGAGCGTATATGTTTTATGCTATGAAACAGATGAATGTGCTGGCAAGGGCGCCGCACGCATATCTTCCCGCGCTGCTTTGCGAAAAGCTGCCGGCAGAACGTGCAATGGCGCTTGAGTTTGGGCTTAGGTTACTGGAAAACAGTGAAGTGTTGTTCGTTTGCGGCGACCGCATCAGTAACGGGATGAAAGGCGAAATCGGCAAGGCGGCTGTCCTGAATATGGATATAACCGTATTTGACGAAAGCCTGTATCCTGCAGTACGGAAACTGGTTACACAGCATGGCGGCAATAAGGCAAAGGTGACGCTGGATGAAAAGAACGCATTCCTTTCGCTTCCCCCGGAAATCATTGATTGCTGAGGAGGTATAAGATCATGATCCGATTTTACCGGGAAGTGGATTTGCGTTCAAGAACAGCTATGATTGAATTCCTTAAAAATCATTTTAGGTACTACACAATGAACTCCTGGAACAGAGCACAGTCGTATGCCTGTAATCTCAAGATTTACCGGCTTGGGCTGGATAAAGCGGTCACAGATAAGCTGTTTGACCTGCTCGAAACACAGGAGTCTTATGATGCAATGCATGATCTGATTGAGGATTTCAACTTATCACATAACTATCGTTGGCAAGCCGGCATGAACGGCCGAAGCGGCGGGTATCTCGTATTATATCAGGGAGAAAGCCGGCCGTCTGAATACAAGTCGTATTGTACCAACTGCGGGCAGCGTAATTTTTCATCCGTATCCGAAACCGGAGCTGTATGCGGCAGATGCAGGCAGGCAGCACGTATCGATTACCGGACTGTACCGAAGGATATTTTTGTATATCCCGGACGCGGTACCGACGATGATAAGGATTTTGCGGATTGGGATTTGGACGCACTGAAAAGCCGCGTCAAGCTGGTACAGGAATTTGACAGTTTGGCGGATTCTATGGTCGGACAGGCCGTATATTTTGCGAAACATTATGAGCTGTGTGAAGAAGAATACTTCGTCCCGCAAAGCAGAAAAGTTTTAAAAGCGTTATAACTAAATTAAGATGTCCCCCGCCTCTAAGGCGGTGGGTTCCACTTAATTTTTTCAGTGGGAGTACAATCTCCCACTGAAATCGTTGAATGACGGGGCTATGCCACTTATTGAATCCATACGCAAAAATATGATCCGCAGTTGCCTTAAACGTCAGCTGCGGACAAAATGAAAGGAGATTTACAATGCTATGTCAATTTGAACGTCTTGTATATCCCCGGAGTATCAGTATTACCGATACAGGCAGCTATATGGTTGCCTTGTACCGGCCATGCGAAAAAATAAAAGACAGTCTGGGGAATACTGTCTCGCGAATCAAAGCTGTCGGGTATTGTCTGCCCATTGCCGATAACCTGCGTTATGATATGCAGGGGCATTGGAGCAAGAATCCCAAACACGGCGTCCAGTTTGAAGTAGAAAGCTATAATGAAGTCATTGTTCCGGATAAGGAGGGTATTATCGCTTACCTGTCATCCGGGCAAATCAAAGGGATCGGACCTAAGATAGCCGAACGGATCTATGCCGCCTTTGGAAACGCTGCGCTTGAGGTGCTGGATAAGGAGCCGGAGAAGCTTTTGTCCGTATCAGGCATAAGCGCGGCCAAACTGAAAAAGATATGTGATTCATACCTTGCCAACCGCGGCGCAAGAGATGTGGTCGCGTTCCTTACCCCACACGGTATCACGCCGAACCGCGCAGTCAGGCTGTATAAGGAATACGGTGAAAAGACAATGGATATTGTCAGGAACCATCCGTATAAGCTATGCAGTATGGCCGGCGTAGGATTTAAAACGGCGGACAAAATCGCTATGAGCATGGGGTTTGATAAGCTGTCAACAGAGCGTGCCGATGAAGGGCTGCTCTATACCTTGACAGACGCAGAAGGGAAAGGCAATTTGTGTTTGGAAAAACACGAGCTGATAAAAAACTGTTTAAAAATATTAGACACGCCGGAGCTTACGGAAGAAATGCTTGCAAACCGTGCGGCGAGACTGATCCAAAGCGGGCAAATCGTTTCCTATGCGGGAAACGCATACCGTTCGCGGACAGCCTATATTGAAGCGCATCTGGCAGAACTGATCGCAAGCCATCTGCATCGGAACCGGGGCTATGCTTATACGGACTTGGATGCAGAGCTTGACAAAGAGGAAGCGCTTCTTTCGGTCAAGCTGGCGCCTGAGCAGAGGTGTGCCGTCAAGACTGCGCTTACAAGCAGCGTGTCTATCATCACTGGCGGACCCGGTACCGGAAAAACAATGATCCAGCGCGCATTACTGGATATTTACAAACGGAACCACCCTGTTGATAAGATATGCTGCTGCGCACCGACCGGGCGGGCTGCGAGACGTATGGAGCAGTCTACGCTTTTTCCGGCTATGACCGTCCATAAAGCATTGGGGCTGATGGCAGGTGAAGACGGCGATTACAATGAGCCGACAGACCTTGACGCGGATCTGGTGCTGATAGACGAAGTATCTATGCTGGACGTATATCTTGCAGAGCATTTGTTCAATGCAGTTAAGAACCAAAGCCAGATCGTATTGATCGGCGATGCGGACCAGCTGCCGTCTGTAGGACCCGGCGCCGTCTTAAGCGAGCTGATCGCCAGCGGGTGTATCCCGGTGGTCAGGCTTGACAAAGTGTTTCGCCAGAGTGCCGGAAGCCGTATCGCGACCAATGCAAAGCTGATCCGTCACGGGAATCTGAGTCTGGAATATGGGGCAGATTTTCGGTTTGATGATTCTGCTTCCACGGCAGAGTCCGCCGAACAAATAGCCGAGGTGTATATGCAGGAAATTGCCAAATACGGCGTGGATAATGTTGCCCTGCTTTCACCGTTCCGTCAGAAAACCGAAACGGGGGTAAATGCCTTAAACGAGCTCGTTCGTGATATGGTAAACCCTCCCGGTAGCGAAAAAAGCGAAATACGGTTTGGGAAACGGCTTTTCCGATGCGGCGATAAGGTCATGCAGACGAAAAACCACGGCGATGTAAATAACGGCGATATCGGGTATATCACAAATATTGTACAGACCGATTCCGAAACCGTTATATATGTCAACTTCGGTGACGGAAAGCTGAAAGAGTATGACGCGGGCGATCTTGACATGTTGGACTTAGGATACGCTTCGACCATACACAAGTCGCAGGGAGCCGAATACCAGTCTGTTATTATCAATCTGCAGTGCGCACACGCCATTATGCTGACAAGACCGCTTATCTATACGGCGATTACCAGAGGTAAGCAAAAAGTCATCATCGTTGGAGAACGCCGTGCGCTGTGTATTGCTATCAAAAGGACAGACACGGAAAGACGCGGCACCTGTCTTGCAAAAAGGATACAAGAATATTGCTGATAAAAATTGAAAGGAGCAGAAAAATGGCTACAGTATTAGATTCATGCAAAACAAAAAGGGATACATATCGCTCACAGATCACAGAAGGCTGTCTGCCGCTGGATGAGCTGTTATTCGTTCAGGAACTGAATTACAGGATCTTAGTCCTTGAGACCTTTCAGAATTTCTGTAAAACAGCGCCTGTTACAACGGATACCAATGTTATGTCGTATCATTACCAGCTTGTGGACGCATATATGCGTTTTTTGCTGAATGAGCGGAAGTTTGGGTTAAAAACAGACGAAAGCGGGCAGAAAAGACGGGAAACCGCATATTCTGCATTGCAGCGTGTGATTCAGGATGCACGCAAGCGGTTTTCAAGCTTTGTACCAGGCACACAGGATCAATATAAGAAATGTATTATCCAGCTCGTAAACACGATACTGCCGGTATGGCTGCAGTACCGAAACACATACATCGAGATAAATCTTTAAGGAGGTTCAATACAATGAGTCAAAACAACTCGAATGAAAAGCTGCCGTCTATGGCTGCTATTGAAACAATCAACGAAGTGCAGGGCTTTGATCCTGCGCCGTTTGCCGTTGAATATACCGATCTGAATTCCAACGAATCCCGCAAACGGCTGCCTGTCATGATCCAGATGGCATGGTTCCGTTTGAAATACCCTGAAGGGAAAATTGCCGTACAGGTCAATCAAGGCAAGGATTGCTTTGTGGCGACCGCAAGGGTATATCCCAGTTATAAGGATCCGATAGATTGTTATCTTGCGGAGGCGACTGCCTCCCGCGGATACTGTACCGAAAAACCGTCTGTCTCTCCGCGCGAGTGGGCGCAGACGGCGGCTGTCGGTATTGCGCTCAGGAATGCAGGGTTTGGTCTGCAGTTTTCAATGGCCGGTGAGGATTTCGATGATGTGGCGCCAAATGAGTTTGGGACACCGCATGAAAATATGACGTCGGTGCCAAGGCCACAGGAAACAATCCCGCAGCCGGCAGCTGATCCGGAGCCCGAACCGGTTGAACAACCGCCGGTTGAACTGACGCCGGAGGAAAAACTGAATCAGGCATTACAGACTGCCTGCCCGATAGCAAAATACAAGGATAAAACACTTGGCGATGTCTTAATGCTTGACCAGGGCGCAATAAAGTGGCTCGCCAATAAATTTACCGGTGATGAACATATCAAAGAAGCAGCACAAAGGATCTGTGAATATGCCGTACAGCAGACCACAGCCTGAGTTAGAAAAGCGATGTGGGGACGGCTTCGGCTGTCCCCGGAAAGGAGGGCTGTATGGATATTTTTCACATGACGGATATTATCTCAATGCTCGGATTGCCGTTCCCGGCGCACGGGCGCAGTTCATATTATGTGCAATGCCCATGCTGCGATGATAATGCACGCCAGCGGCATTTGAACATCAACCTGAAAAAAGAAGTGTTCCGCTGCCCGAAATGCGGGATATCCGGGGGTATGTTCGACCTGTATGCGTTATACACAGGCATACCTCGTGATAAGGTGCGCAGTGAACTGATAAAAAAGGCAGGTTCTCCCGATAAAACGGCGGTCAGGCAGCAAAAAATTTTAGCGGCACAGCCTGTTGTTGAGGAATGCCCGATCACAGATGTGGAAACACGTCATGCAACGTACAGCGCTCTGCTTGCCAGGCTCTCGCTTTCGCCCGATCATCGCAGGAATCTGCATAACCGAGGTCTTACGGATGATGATATTGAACGGTTCGGGTATAAGACAACACCGGTCATGGGTACGACTGCGATAGCGAGACAACTTCAGTCTGAAGGGTGTTATCTGGCGGGAGTCCCTGGGTTTTACCGGACGGAAGATAATGCATGGAGCTTTGTCAATGAAAAACGCGGGATACTGATCCCTGTGCGGGATACCAACGGGTATATCCAGGGGCTTCAGATCAGGCGCGATGATTGTAACAAACGAAAATTCCGCTGGGTATCCAGTGCTGAGAAAAAAGACGGATGCCGCGCAGAGGGTTGGACACATTTTGTGGGACCGCTTCGTCCGTTGGTTGTACTGACCGAAGGACCGATGAAGTCGGATGTGATCCATGCTTTAACCGGCTTGACCGTACTTGCTGTTCCGGGCGTAAACGCTTTAACGCAGCTCAGACTGACTCTGGAGATACTGCGTAACAACGGATTGGAGGAGATAAAAACCGCATTCGATATGGATTTTCTCACCAATTGGCACGTGCAGAGCGGATATGCAAACCTGTTATCGTTATTAAACGATATGGGGTTCAAGTTCGGAACGTACATTTGGGATCCAAAATACAAGGGGCTTGACGATTATGTCTATGCTCTTGTTTCAAAGAACAACAGGCCGGATAAAAAGCCTAATGAATAGGACTGCCTTGCAGTCATAGAAACAAATAGATGTGAAAGACATAACAGTATTGCAAAGGGGTAAAGCGGAACACATCTGCTTTACTCCTTTTTCTTACGTGCATTTTAACGGGAATACGCATTTCAGTTGCAAATAGGTTTGGTTTGGCGTGTAATTAAATGTGGAAAAACAATCCCAAAATAAATTTACGGAGGTTATCTTATGTTAATAGCTATTGATCATGGGAACTATGCGATAAAAACGCCGAACTTCTCATTTGTGTCCGGGCTCTCGGAGCATACCGTAAAGCCGCCGCTGACAGATGAGATACTGGAGTATGACGGCAGATATTGGACTTTGAGCGGAAAGAGGCTGAGCTATATGCGTGACAAAACGCAGGACGAACGGTATTTTGTCCTTTCGTTGTTTGCGATAGCAAAAGAAATGCAGTCACGCGGCAGCTATGCTCCGCTGGAACAGGTGGACCTGGCGGTCGGTCTTCCGCCCGAACACTACGGGGTGCTGAAGGATAAATTTGCCGGATATTTTAAACGTAACGGTGTCATCAAGTTTGTATACCAGGATCGCCCGTACAGTATTATAATAAATCATGTAATGGTATTCCCGCAGGCATACGCGGCTGTTGTACCGCAAAGCAGCCTGGTCGTTAATACGCTGAGGATATTTATTATAGATATCGGCGGATATACGACGGACGTGCTGCTTTTAAGAAACGGCAAACCCGATCTGCAATTCTGCCGCAGTCTGGAAACCGGTATCATTACGATGAATAATGAGATCGTCAGAAAAGTTGGGACTCTTCATGATATGCGGATCGAAGACGAACATATCAGCGCAGTGCTCAGCGGACAGGAAACGATTCTGCCGGAAGATGTTAAACGGACAATCACGGATGCAACAAAACTGCACGCAAAGAATATTTTGGATCAATTGCGCGAGCTTCAGGTTGATCTGCGCTCTAACCCTGCTGTGTTTATCGGCGGCGGCAGTATATTGCTGCATACTTTTTTGGAAAAGTCTCCGCAGGTGGCAAAAGCAAGCTTTGTTGATTCTCCGAACGCCAATGCCGTGGGTTATGAAATGCTTGCAAGGAAACAGCTTTCGCTTCAACGCATGAAGTGACAGGCGGTGATTCTATGAAAAAGGACGGAAAGTATCGGTTTTCATTGCAATTTAACTCAGAAACAGAAGAACAGTTTCGAGCAGGAGAACTGCTGGAAAGGATGGGAAATCGGAAAAGTCATCTCGTGGTGGCTGCCCTGAACGAGTATATGGAATCCCATCCGGAATTAAAAAGTAAAGACTGCAAAGTGGAGATCAAGCTTACGACAAGCTATGATCAGGCGAAAATAGAACAGATGATACAAAACATAGTTGAACAAAGACTTACCGGCATGCAGATATCCGGTATCCAGGATAATAGCAAAAACGGCCAACAGGAGGCGTTAGAAGAAGATATTGCAAAAATGCTGGACAATCTTGATATGTTTCAGTAAACTGTGAATTAGTCTGCCCACACCTATGAGCAGACTAATTTTATTTGTTGTTTTATTTTTTTGGTATTATTTCTTTAAATCACACTTATAGTGCGTGTATCGGATGGCTGCATTCTTCAAATTTAATAAAAGACATTGTAAAATAATTATAAGGAGAAGATGTACCGTGGATTACATAGCTTTGGGAAATAATATCAGGAAATATCGGCACATTGCCGGGCTGCGGCAGGAAGACCTTGCTGAGTTGTGCGACTGCAGTACCAGCCATATCGGTCAGATCGAACACGCACGGACTGTTCCGAGTTTAGATATGACAATGCGTATTGCAAACGCATTATTTGTTACAATAGACCAACTGGTTGCGGAGAGCTATACCCATCCTGAACAGGTCTATCTGAAAGAGATTGCTGAACGTATTGAAAAATATTCAACTGCAAAGAAAATTACCATATGTGAGTCGCTGTCAAATTATTTAGACTCACTCGAAAAATTCGAGAAACTCAAGTAGGAAGTGTTTTGCTATGTTAAGGGGATATTGCTGATTATAAAATATATCTGCGAAAATATAAAATAACGAATTATGCAGCGGTTGAGGCTTTTGCCTTGACAGAACTGTGTTGCGCTTTGCGGCTGTGCCACATTAAGGTGTGGTATGGCCGTTTTTTTATACTTACTTGTAAAGGGGGTGAGTCCAATGTTCTGATTGCTTTGCTATGGATATATAAGGTAATTGGAAACGTATCACAGCATGCTATCATGGCATGTTGTGCTCTTGCTCTGATGGCATGCTTAAAGGAGGAATGAAAGTGAGCCATCATCAAGAACACAACAACAGGCTCCGCGCTGAATTTACAGTGTGGATCGAACGCCTGATACGCAATGCAAGAACAGATTATATGCGTAAGCTGGCAAGAACAATACCCACCGTCTCATTTGAAGATATTCCGGAGTCTATGCTGCTTCAATACAACGAAGACGATTTTCCGGTATTGGTATGCAATAAGCAAAGCGAGTTTGATTTTGAGGAAGAACGGCTGGCAGCTGCTTTTTCCAAACTGCCGCTTATGCGTCAGAGGATACTGACAATGCTGTTCGTGGAGGAAAAGAAACCTGCGGAAATAGCGAAACAACTCCATTGTTCGGCTCAGTACGTTTACACACAGCGGTTTGAGGCGATAAAAAAGCTTCGTAAATTGCTTGACAAAGGCGGTGATCTGGATTGACGGAACAGGAGTTTTATCATTTGATGCAAGGCGCAGTAGCGGGCAGTCATCATCATCTGGAGATATTACTGGAGATGTATATGCCTCTTATAAACAAATACAGCCGTATCAATAATGTATTGGATGAAGATTTGAAACAATACATAATGATGCACATTGCATTAAATATTTCAAAATTCACAATCGAATAAACCGAGCAGCCTCAGAAAATTTCTGGGGCTGTTTTTTTAAAAGCAAAATATGCGGCTTTTTGAAAACGTGATTATATATAAAGACATCCCAATGCAGCTTGAAAATTGAATATCGAATCTTGCCGGTACGTTCCCTGCCGGTGAGCGGCTATCCGTCTGCGTGGCAGGCAGAAACATGAGCACTTATATATGGATGGCTACCATATAACGCGATGACAAGGCAGGGCTATAATGATACTTCCGTAAAACGCGGCTCGGCCACAGAGAAGGCGGAGAGATGAGATTTCTATGGACCTGTTCGCTGCAGGCGCCGGGAAGATATATTTTATGTTGAGGAGGATATAAAATGAAAGAGGTTCCTATTTGGGAAAAAAGCAATTTAACTCTTGAAGAAGCTGCCGCTTATTCAGGAATTGGAATAAACAAATTACGAAAATTAACCGATCGTGAAGATTGTGACTTTGTGTTGTGGATAGGGACAAAGCGTTTGGTTAAAAGAAAGAAATTAGATGAATATATTGAAAAGATATATTCAATTTAGCACTATCGCATGGAAAAGAGGACTTGATTATTTCTCGTAATTATGGTATACTTATAAAATAGATATAGTTACTTTTCAATGTGATAGTTGAAAAGGAGCTGATTTTATGCAGACTACAAAGAAAGGAAAGGGTAGTAGGAGGTTAGATAAAGACAGATTAACACTTCGTAAAGGAGAGACACAGAGGAAAGACGGTACATATGACTATCGCTGGACAACTGCTGATGGCAAACGCCATTCTATTTATGCAAAAACTCTTGAAGAGTTGCGTGAAAGAGAAGCAGATATTGAAGTTGATAAGCATGATGGTATAAAAACCGAAATTCGTAGGATCACGGTCAATGATATTTTTGATATATGGTGTGATTTGAAACGAGGATTAAAGAACAATACTCTCCAAAACTATAAGTATATGTACAACATGTTTGTTCGTAAAAGTTTTGGCAAAATGCGAATTGCTACTGTTAAGAAATCAGATGTAAAGCGGTTTTATAATACTTTGGCAGATGGACAGATATTAAAAGTTTCGACAATTGATACTGTTCATAATATTTTGCATCAGATCTTCAATTTAGCAGTTGATGACGGATATCTTCGTATGAATCCAACAGACAACATGTTAAAAGAGCTAAAGCAATCGCATAACTTTTCGGTGGAAAAAAGAAAGGCTCTGACAATTGATGAGCAACGTCTTTTCATTGAGTTTTTACAACAAAATGTTCGATATCATCATTGGTACCCGGTTTTTGCAATTATGCTTGGTACGGGTATGAGAGTGGGAGAAATTACAGGGTTGCGTTGGTGTGATATTGATTTAGAGGAAGGCATGATAAATATCAATCACACATTAGTATACTATAATGATGGTATTAACAAAGGTTGCACTTTCCATATAAATTCTCCTAAAACAAAAGCAGGCGAGAGAATCATTCCTATGTTGGATTTTGTTAAAGAAGCTTTTCTACTTGAGCAAGAATATCAAAAGGAAGCTGGTCTTGTTTGTAATGCAATGATTGATTGTTATACGGATTTTATATTTATCAATCGATTTGGATATGTCCAGCATCAAGGAACCTTAAATAAAGCAATTAAAAGGATTATTCGCGATTGCAATGATGAAGTGTTATTAGAGGGCAACCCAAACGCAGTTTTACTCCCTCCATTTAGTTGTCATTCTTTGAGACATACATTTACAACCCGCTTGTGTGAGGCTGGTATAAATGTGAAGGTTATCCAAGATGTACTTGGTCACAAAGATATATCGACGACGATGAATATCTATGCTGATGTCACAAAAGATATGAAACAAAAAGAATTTGGATCAGTGGAGGAATACTTCGGCAAATATATTGTATGACCTCATACGCCAATTTACGCCAAACTTTACGCCAATTCTCCTGGTATTTATAAAAAGACATGTAGAGTTATACTGGCTAAGAACAGAAAAAATGGCGTAACTACAGGGTTTTAAACAATTATGAAAAGATATGAAATTGTGGGGAATATATTCCCCACAATGAAGCCGATTGAGAAGTAAGGCGTGAAAAACCCTGTGTTTATGCGGGTTTTCTTCCGAGCAGTGAATTTTAAAGCAAAATAACATCAAAGCAGCGCTTGAGACGTATATCAAGCGCTGTTTTTTTGCGGATGTGATACGTAATGTCGCACATAATCGACTTCCGCACAAAGAGTGTGCATCAATTTTCTTTCGCGTATTGAAAAACGAGAGTGTTTATAGTATAATATAAAATGTTATGTTAAAATATTATGTTTTAGCTTGCTTTGGCGAGAGGTTTAAAATAAAATTGATGATACGGGCGAAATGAGGTGAAGTGAGGTATGGCCGGCACTAAAAGCGCAGACGAATTGCTCGGCATGAATTTGAACATTCCCGACTATCAAAGACCGTACAAGTGGGGTATCCGAAATATTGATGAATTATTTCTCGATATTACAAAAGCTATTAGTGATGCGGACAGATACAAGGCTGATGGGATCGAGTTTAAGTATCGCATAGGGACAATAATATTACATAAAGAAGGCAGCAGATACAATATCGTTGACGGGCAGCAAAGGATTATTTCTTTGGTGCTTCTGAAAAAATGTATTGACCCGGAGTTTGAATGTTCCGTTACGGAAAAAGTTTTTACAAATAAAACTACTCAATATAATATTCACCGCAACTATACGTTTATCAGAGAATGGTTCTCCTTGAAAAGCGATGATGTGAAAAAAGAGTTTATTCGCGCCTTTGAGAAGATTTTGGAGGTTGTTGTCTTTTGCGTGGACAAAGAAACCGAGGCATTTCAGCTTTTTGACTCTCAGAATACAAGAGGGAAGGCATTAGACCCTCACGACCTCCTGAAAGCATATCATCTCCGGGAAATGAAAAAATATCCTTACGAAATGGAGCGCGCCGTTACTAAGTGGGAAGCGAAAGATCCCGTTAAAATCAAGGAGCTTTTTGACTTGTACTTATTCCCGATACGGAATTGGAGCAGAGGAAATAAAAGCAAGCCCTTCACCGCCAAGGAAATTGACGCCTATAAGGGTATTACGGAGGGATCGGCATATTCCTATGCAAGACGGACAAGCAAGGCGATGCCTTGTTTCCAGATTACAGAACCTTTTATAGCGGGAAATGATTTTTTTGAGATGGTTGAGCACTATATGTATCTCCTGCGGGATATTAAATCCGAAATATGCAGTAATCCTCGTTTCAGAGAAATTAAACGAGTCCTTTGCGGCGGCGGGGAGGTTGATTCTCCGGAAGATATGGATAAGGCGAGGCTTGGCTCCGCCGGTTTCGGATACACAAAAAATCTGTTTTATTGTGCGCTGCTTTGTTATTACGATAAGTTTCATAATTTTGACGAAATGGCAGTCAAAAAACTGTTCACTTGGGCGTTCATGCTTCGCGTGGATATGAAAAACCTGGGGTTTGACAGCGTAAACAAATATGCCGTCGGCGATAAAAATTCGAGATATACAAATAAGATCGGAATTTTTTCGGAGATCAGCTTTGCCCGTATGCACCATGAAATCTCCGGTTTGCAGATACAGGTACGCCGTAATCCGGATAACGGAAAATGGGAAGAGCTGTACAACACGATCAAGGAAATCAACGGATACGGAGGTGCACAATGAGCAATTCAATACCCGAGCTTCATATTATCGATGAGAACGATAATAATATCTTCGACACCGATACGGAGTACATTATCCCGCTGTATCAGCGGGCTTATGCCTGGGAAGATAAGCAGCTGACACAATTGGTTGAGGACATAAAAGATGTTTCCGAAGCTGCAAATTACTACATGGGCTCTTTGATTGTTTCAAAACAAAACGGAAGATATGAAGTTGTTGACGGTCAGCAGCGTCTTACTTCCCTGTATTTGCTGTTGAACTGTCTTGGGATAAAAACAAAACCGACGCTTACTTTTGCCTGCAGAGAAAAGTCGAATTATACGTTGAGAAATATCGAAGAAATCATCCTTGACAATCGCAGCAAATTGGATACGGACAGGATCGAGCCGAGCATACAACGGGGAATAAAGATACTGTCTCAAGAGCTGGGACGAGATGATTTTGATAAAGAAGCTTTTATCAAGAAACTGGCGAAGGTCGTTATCTGCAGAATTGAGGTGCCGGAAAAAACAGATCTTAACCGCTATTTTGAAATAATGAACACAAGAGGCGAACAATTGGAGCAGCATGATATTTTGAAAGCTGAGCTTATGGGCTATCTTAATGATGCTGCGGATAAAAGCCTGTTTGCCAAAATATGGGACGCCTGCAGTGATATGACGGGATATGTTCAGATGCACTTCACCGGCAAAAACAATACATTGCGAGAGCTTATATTTGGTCCCGGCCGGAACGATATGCCGCCGGGCAGCTGGCAGGAATATAAAAAAGCGATAAATGGAGCGGCAGAAGAAACAACCGGAAAGCGTATTTGCGATTTGATCGCTGAAAATTTCGAAATCGAAGACGATGAAGGGTACGTTAAAGGCGATGAGGGCGATGTTCGCGTGCGGTTTGAAAGTGTTATTGAATTTCCGTATTTTCTGCTGCACACGCTGAAAGTATATGTGGCTCTTAATGGAATAAGACATGAGCACGCAGGAGCAAAAATTACGGATGAACTTTCGGATGACAAGAAACTTCCGGATGCTTTTAAGAGAGTTCTCTTGCATGGCGTTTCCGATAGCGGTAAGGCTGCGGACGATAAAGAAAATTTTGCCCGCACCTTTATAGTCTGCCTGCTAAGGACTCGATTCCTGTTTGATAAATATATCATTAAGAGAGAGTACGCAAACGATAGCTCCGAAGGGGAATGGAGCCTTAAAAGCCTCTATGTTTCCGGGAAGCGATCAGAAAAGAAGGCGTATTACAGCAACACCAAGTTCACAAAAGATGGCCGGTGGGATAAAACAAACGATTGGCTGACCAAAAAAAACATCATGATGCAGTCTGCACTGCGTGTTTCTTATACTTCGCCAAAGGCAATGCATTGGATCACAAAGCTGCTTATTTGGCTCTCCGAGAACGGCTGTGAGCGCATAAGCAACGGTGATTTGGAACGATATAATGAAGTTTCGGAGGGCATCGCCGTTGATGCGGTCAAGGAAAACTTCTTCAATGCTTGCGATAAAGACAGCTATGCGATGGGCGTAAACACACCGCATATTGTTTTCAACTATCTTGATTACCTGCTTTGGAAGCAAGCCCCGGAAAAATATAGCGATTTTGTATTTGAATTCAGAAATTCCGTTGAGCATTGGTATCCGCAAAATCCCTCCGATTTTGAATCGTGGAAAGACGGCGTTGACCGATTCGGGAATCTTTGTATCATTCAGCGAAATGTCAACGCCAGGTTTTCCAATATATCTCCGGAGGCAAAAAGCAAATTTGAAGATATAATTGCAAAAGGAAGTATCAAGCTTCGCATTATGAGCGAGCTTACCGAAAAGAACGGAGAAAAAGCTGCCAGGCTTTATTGGAAAGAAACTGCATGCAGAGTTCACGAAGAAGAAATGATCGGCTGTTTGAAAGCGGCGTGCCGGCAGTATGATGCTGAAACAGGCTCCGAAATGATGACGTGATCCGAGTGGTTTTTTCTCAAAAACAACCGTGCGATTCTTAATGCGTTGGGTACAAAACATTACCGGCGCGATGAAATGCGGGGAATGAAAAAGGCCGTTTTGAGCGATCTGCTCAAAACGGCTTTTTGGAGCTGGTAATGGGACTCGAACCCGCGGCCTGCTCATTACGAATGAGCTGCTCTACCAACTGAGCTATACCAGCATATCCGGGAGCGCGTATGCTCTCCCGATTAAATTCTATTTATCAATACTTTCTTTTCCTTGCAGCTTCGGACTTCTTCTTACGCTTAACGCTCGGCTTTTCATAATGCTCGCGTTTTCTGATTTCCGACATAACGCCCGATTTTGCACATTGGCGTTTGAACCTACGTAATGCGCTGTCCAAGGATTCGTTATCTTTTACTCTTACTTCAGACACTTTTATCCCTCCCTCCGGCAAGTCAGGTTTTGAAACAGACTTGATGGATTTTCCGTCATGCAGGAGCCGGTCCAAAATCTGCCCATGCAACGTATCTATTATACTATACTTTGCATATAGTTGTCAAGATGTTTTTTAATATTTTTGATAAAAAATATTAAAAATCGCTGCCGGCGGCGTAAACGCCTTACGCGGAGAGGACAACAAGCGCCATTGTTGTAATGAGGAACAGTATGGCAAGCGTCGTTGTAATCTTAATGTACATGGCTTCCTTTGTGGTTCCGCCGTTATGCTTGAAGAACGAATCGCCCATATCCGACGATGCACCCTGTATGCCGCGCATACCGGGATCTTTGCCCTCCTGCACAAGAACGATGAATATAAGTAAAAGCGTTACGATTATGTGTATTACGAGCAATACATTCTGCACAAAAACAACCTCCTTTATCGCAAATATACATCATACCAATCTATTATACCACAAATCTGAGAATTTACAAGATGTTTTTTGAAATTTTTTTAATTTTTTTTGAAAAAATTTTATGCGCCGCAAAAAAGCCTTACGGCCCACACGGCTCCGACGGCCGCGGCGGCGTCGCAGGTAAGTGCGATTGCCAAAATTTTCCCCGTGGATTTTGCGCGAGTTTTGGCGTAGTAGACAGATATGCAGTAGAGAGTTGTTTCGGTGGAGCCCATAATGACGGAAGCGGCTTTCCCCGTGAAGCTGTCGGCGCCGTATGTGTTCAATATATCGGCAAGCAGCCCGATGGAGCCGCCGCCGGAAACGGGGCGAAGCAGCGCTATCGGCAAAACGTCCGCCGGTATTCCGGCGGCGTCCGCAAGCGGCGAGAGCAGGCGCGTTATAAGGCCGAGCGCGCCGGATGCACGGAGCATCGATGATGCCGTCATTATACATAGGAGCGCGGGGAAAATGCTTTTTATCATCGAAAGCCCGCTGCCCGCGCCGTTGATAAACGCGCCGTAGGCGTTTTTGCGGCGCACGGCCGATAAAATCAAAACGGCTGCGATTATTCCCGGCATTATGTATTCCATAAACGTCACCTCCGCTTTTTATGCGCGCAGATACTGCCTTGTATGCTCATATTAAAATATGCGGCATATCGTTCGTTTATGATTTTACATAGATTTTACACAGCACGGCATACAATTTTACATAAGCTCTGATATAATAAAAAAGAAGTAAAAAAATAGACAAAAGCGCCGGTTTTGTCGGCGCAGGGGACAATATTTAAAACGAGGTGCAATATGAATATTTTCAATCTGTTTGCTCTGTTCGGCGGACTGGCGATGTTTCTGTTCGGTATGAACATAATGGGAGACGGCCTTGAGAGGTTCGGCGGCGGAAAGCTTGAGAGGGTGCTTGAAAAGCTCACGTCAAACCCGATAAAGGGCGTGCTTTTGGGCGCGGCCGTAACGGGCGTTATACAGTCGTCGTCGGCAACGACCGTTATGGTTGTCGGCTTTGTAAACTCCGGTATTATGAAGCTGCGCCAGGCGATAGGCATTATAATGGGAGCAAACATAGGAACGACGGTTACGGCGTGGATACTGAGCCTTTCGGGAATAGAGGGCGAAAGCTTTGCCGTACAGTTCTGCAAGCCGGAAAACTTTACGCCGATACTTGCCGTTTTGGGCATTATATTTATAATGTTTGCAAAAAGCGACAAAAAGAAAAACATCGGTATGATACTGCTCGGCTTCACGATACTTATGTTCGGCATGAACACGATGTCGGACGCCGTAAGCGACCTTGGCGACGAGCCGTGGTTCGGCAATCTCTTTACGATGTTCACAAATCCCGTGTTCGGCGTGCTCACCGGAGCCATGCTCACGGCGATAATCCAGTCGTCATCGGCGTCGGTAGGTATTTTGCAGGCGCTTTCGGCAACGGGGCGCATAACGTTCGGCGCGGCGATACCGATTATAATGGGACAAAACATCGGAACGTGCGTTACGGCGCTGATTTCGTGCGTGGGCGCAAACAAGAACGCAAAGCGTGCCGCAATGGTGCATCTCTATTTTAATATAATAGGAACGATACTGTTTTTGATATTGTTCTATGCCCTTAATTCCGCTATACATTTTGCGTTTGTTACGGAGCCGATAGACGAGTTTAAAATAGCCGTTGTCCACACGATATTTAACGTTATGACAACAGCGGTGCTGCTGCCGTTCAGCGCATGGCTTGAAAAGCTTGCCACAATTACGATACCCGACAAAAAGCACGAGGAGCAGCAGACCGTTGTGCTTGACGAGAGATTCCTCATTACGCCCTCATACGCTATAGAGCGCAGCATGACGCTTACGACGGATATGGCGTATATTGCGCAGGAGGCGTTTGAAACGGCGCTCAAATGCGTTGACGACTTTTCCGATAAAAAGCTTAAGCTTGTTAAAGAGGACGAGGACAAAACGGACCGCTACGAGGATATGCTCGACACGTATCTTGTAAAGGTCAGCGGCAAGGATTTAAGCTATAAGGATTCGCAGAAGGTATCGCTTTTGCTTCACGCCATAGGCGACCTTGAGCAGATAACGGATTACGCGCTGAAGATCGCAACGCTCGGCGAGGAGATAAACAGTAAGAAGATAGTCTTTTCGGAAAAGGCAACCGAGGAGCTTGCCATTTTGAGAGCTGCCGTAACGGAAATACTGGAGCTTACAATAACGGCGTTTGCGTCAGACGACAGACGCTCCGCCGAAAAGGTTGAGCCGCTTGAGGATTTGATAGACGAGCTTAAGGCGGAGCTTAAAACGCGCCATATAAACCGTCTGCGCGACGGCAAGTGCACCGTTGAGCTTGGCTTTATCTTCTCCGACTTTATAAACAGCCTTGAAAAAATATCGGACTGCTGCTTAAACGTTGCCGTTTCGATAATACAGCTTTCGGACGATAATTACGATACGCATCAGTATCTGAGCGACGAAAAGGAATCGAACGAGAAATATAAGGAACGCTATAACGAATACTGCAAGAAGTATGCGTTGCCGTTCTCGAAATCTGGAATAGGAAATTAACCGAATAAAAATAAGTGGCTGTCGCTTTCAGCGCAGATCGCCAAACAGCTAAAGCTGTTTGACTACAAACAAAACGCACCGCTCGGAGTACCAAATGTACGCCGTCGGGTGCGTTTTGTTCGTTCTGCATCTGAAATCGAGCAGCCTTGATTTTATTATTATTATTATTATTATTATTGTTATTACGCTTTTCCCACAGATCCGAAAAGCTCCATTTTTTCTTTAACAATAACCTTTATCGCTTCCGCGCCGGGCGCCAAAAGCTTTCTCGGGTCAAAGCCCTTGCCCTGAAGGTCCTTGCCTTCTTCTATATACTTTCTTGTTGCCTCCTGGAAATAAAGCTGGCATTCGGTGTTTACGTTTATTTTTGCAACGCCCAATGATATTGCCGTCTTTATCATGTCCTCGGGAATGCCGGTGCCGCCGTGGAGCACGAGCGGAAGATCGCCTATGAGCGCCTTTACCTTGCCGAGTGCGTCAAAGTCAAGGCCCGCCCAGTTTTCGGGATATTTGCCGTGAATGTTGCCTATGCCGGCCGCAAGGAAGTCAACGCCGAGATCGGCGATCCTCTTGCATTCGTCGGGATCGGCTATTTCGCCCGCGCCGACAACGCCGTCTTCTTCGCCGCCTATCGAGCCGACTTCGGCTTCTATCGAAAGGCCCATTGCGTGAGCTATTGAAACAAGCTCCTTTGTTTTTGCAATGTTTTCCTCTATCGGGAAGTGCGAGCCGTCGAACATTATCGAAGAAAAGCCCGCCTTTATGCACTTGTAGCAGCCCTCATACGTGCCGTGGTCAAGGTGCAGCGCAACGGGAACCGTTATGTTCATTTCCTCCATCATGGCCTTCACCATCGCGGCTACTGTTTTAAAGCCCGTCATATACTTTCCTGCGCCCTCGGATACGCCGAGGATTACGGGCGAATTGTTCTCCTGAGCGGTTGCGAGAATCGATTTTGTCCACTCAAGATTGTTAATGTTGAACTGACCGACGGCATATTTGCCCTCAACGGCCTTCTTCAACATTTCGGTTGCTGAAACTAACATTTACATTTCCTCCTTATGGTTAGTTGAAATAATATATAAAAACAAAATATATTATACCTGTTTAATTGTTTTGTTATTATTTTATAACAAACGTTTTTATGTTCATAAGCTGCATAAGCGTATGTTCGTCGGCGGGCATGGACATTGTTCTGCCGCAGCTTTTGCATACTGCCGTAACAAACCCGCCGCGTATCGCAAGCGATATATCGCGGCTGCCGCAGGTGCATTTTACGGAGCGGTCGAGCAGCAGCACGTTAAGCCTGTCGGCAATGCCGTCGAGGATCAGATGCTCGTCGTCCTCCGGATCGCCGCCGTATTCGCCGAACAGCCTGTTGTATTCCTCAACGCTCTCGCGGAGCTTTTGCTCCACAGCGTTTTGTTCGCCGATAAAGAATATGCCTATGCCCGATTCGGGGCAGCTGCAGGCAAGCGCCCTTGCGGTCCAAAGCTTTTCCGAGGGCACGTAAAACGAATGCGTTTCCATGCAGACGGGGCATTCCGCGTCTATCCTGTATTTTTTGCCGCGCGGCACAATCGTGACGCAGTGCTCTCCGCAGCCGCGCGCGGAGCACGGCAGCTTCACCTGTCCGCCCGAAAAGTCAAAGACGTTAAGCGGATGTTCGGATATTGCCGAACAGAACGGGCACACGTATGCGGCTGTTCTGTTATAGTCGATTACCATAGAAACTCCCTCATTTTGCCGCGCACATTGCGCGGACGCCGAAAAATAAAAATAATTTTAAACGCCGATTTTGTTGTCGCGGGCCCAAAAAAACAAATATTGCTGCGCATAGCCGCCCAGAACGCCGAATTTTTCGCGCGCAAGCTCCGAAACCTCGCCGATGGACGCCTCCCTTTTGAAATAGCAGTATTCCATTATGCGCTTTATCCATACGTCAACGGGGAACGAATCGGCGCGCCCCAGCCCGAAAAGCAGTATGCAGTCCGAAACTTTATTTCCCACGCCCTTTATTTTCATAAGCTCCGCCTTTGCTTCGGGCGTGGGCAGCGAGCGTATGTATTCGAGCGACGTTTCGCCGCATGATATGCGCCTTGCGGCGTCGAGTATGTATTTGTCGCGGAAGCCGGCGCGTATAACGGAAAGCTCCGTTTCCGAAAGCTGCGCAAGCCGCTCCGGCGCGGGGAACGAAAAGTATTCTTCGCCCATATATTCAAGCTTATCTCCGAAATTGCGGCACAGCCTGTCTATTATGCCCTTTATGCGCGGTATGTTGTTGCTTGCCGAAATGATAAACGATATTATCATTTCCCACAAATCCTGGTTCAGTATACGTATGCCAAAGCCGTATTCGGACGCCCGGCGCATAATATCGTCGTTTTCGGAAAGCGTTTTTTTGATTTTTCCGTAGTCGCGGCCGAGATCGAAATAATCGTGCCAAAAGCCGGTAAACTCATTTTCGGAAATGCCGTGCAGCACAATATCGTTTCCGCGCTCCGAAATTTTGAGCGCGCGGCTGCCGGCGGCGCCGGAATACGAGCCGTCGGGGTTTTCGCCGAAACGGAACGTCTGACCGCAGTCGAATATATGGCGCAGCTTAAAATCGGGCGCGTTTTTCAGGACCGTATCACCGTGTTCATATTTAATTTCCATAGTATACATATTATATCACAGCACAGCCCTTTTATCAATGAAATTGTGCAAAGTTTATTAACTTTTATAAAAAGTGTGGACTAAAATTTAATAGTGTGGTATACTAAATGTGTATAATGTATAGGAATGTGCGCGCCGCGGGGATAAAAATTCACAAAGCTGATAAAATCAAGGCGGTGTGCGCATGTGCACATTATGGGCTTTTATTCGGCCTTAATGATTTTCAAACAGTTTTAAACGGAAGGGACTTGATTTTTATGACAGACAAGGAGCAGTTTGAAGCGCTTTCGTATAAGCGCCGCAATGCGTATGAGGTAATGGGCGAAGCGGAGTGTTCGGACATGGACGCGCTCTGCAATGAGTACAAAAGCTTTCTCGACGCGGGGAAAACGGAGCGCGAATGTGTTAAGGAGAGCGTAAGGCTTGCCGGGGAGCACGGCTTTAAAAACCTTGACGAGGTGAGCTCGCTCAAAGCCGGCGACAGGGTATACAAGCTTAACCGCGGCAAAAACATACTGCTTGCCGTAATCGGCAGCGAGGATATAACAAGCGGTATAAATCTTGTCGGCGCGCATATAGATTCGCCGCGTCTTGACCTGAAGCAGAATCCGCTTTACGAAAGCTGCGATACGGCGCTTTTGAAAACGCATTATTACGGCGGGATAAAAAAATATCAGTGGACGGCAATACCGCTTGCGATGCACGGCGTTGTTTACACGGAGAGCGGGAAGAAAATCGAGCTTGATATAGGCGAAAGCGAAAACGATCCCGTATTCTGCGTCACGGACCTCCTGCCGCATCTTGCCGCCGACCAGATGTCCAAAAAGATGAGCGAGGGCATAGACGGCGAAAGCCTGAATATCCTCATAGGCGGCGTTCCGGTAAAGTCGGAGGACGTATCCGAAAAGGTGAAGTTTGCCGTTTTAAAGCATATAAACGAAAGGTACGGTATGACGGAGCGCGATTTCCAAACTGCCGAAATAGAAGTTGTTCCGGCGTTTAAGGCGCGGAACGTTGGTCTTGATGAAAGCTTTATAGGCGCGTACGGTCAGGACGACCGCGTATGCGGATTTACGACGCTTAAGAGTATTTTGGACCTTGACGCGCCGAAAAAGACGGCGATGGCGATACTTGTCGATAAAGAGGAAATAGGCTCGATGGGCAATACGGGCGCGCAGAGCGCGTTCTTTAACATGGCTGTTGCCGAAATCGCCGAAAAGCTTACGGGAGCGTGCACGGTAACGCAGTATAATAAGATAATAGAAAATTCGGTGTGTATGTCGTCAGACGTAAACGCCGGCGTTGACCCGAATTACGAAAGCGTATTCGAAAAGAAAAACGCGTCGTTCTGCAACGGCGGCGTTGTGCTCACAAAATATACGGGCGCGCGCGGAAAGTCGGGTTCGTCCGACGCAAGCGCGGAGCTTGTTGCGCGCCTTGCGGGGATAATGGCGGACAATAACGTGCTGTGGCAGACGGGTGAGCTCGGCAAGGTTGACCAGGGCGGCGGCGGAACGATAGCGCAGTATGTTGCAAACCTCAATATGGAGGTTATAGACTGCGGCGTGCCGGTGCTGTCGATGCACTCGCCGTTTGAGATAACGGCAAAAGCGGATGTGTATATGGCGTATAGGGCATATATGGCATTTTATAAGGATTGCTGATAACCGGGGTTCCAACTTCCGGGGGTTTCAAAGGGGGCGAAGCCCCCTTTGAGAGAAAGGGAAAAGGATATGTTAAAACAAGTCTTTGAGGCTTGCGGCGCAATGCCGCCGAACCTAATCATCACCCTTATGCTGCTGGCGCTCTTCTGCGCGGCGGCCGCCGTATCGTATTACGGCGAAAAAAAACGCCGTCCGCCCGTTAAAAGCGTTTCAAAACGCAAAAGAAAAAAAGGCGTGCGCACAAGCGCGGAGGCAAATAACTGCTCCGCCGCCGGCAGTGCGTATCTGCCTGTGCTCGACGGGCTGAGAGCCGTGTGCGCGCTGCTTATTTTCGTGTTCCACGACTGGCAGCAGACGTGGCTCAGCGCAAAATTCCAAATAGGCGGGCATATTTTAAATCTCGAACCGATCCAGCGCTACGGCTACATTGCAATAGACGCTTTCTTTGTTATGAGCGGGTTTTGCCTGTTTTACCCGACGGCACGGAGTATGTTCGGCGAATGCAAAAAATGCACATGGAAGGAATTTTACATAAAGCGCGCGCGGCGCATACTTCCGGCGTATTATCTTATGCTTATAATACTGCTGATTTTCCCGGCGCTTTCATACACAGCGTACAACGTAAACAGCGCGGCGGACGTTGCGAAGCATTTCGGGCTTCACGCGCTGTTTCTTCATATATATGATCCGTCAGCGGGCGGCTCCGTAATTTCAACGGCGTGGACGCTCGGCATCGAAGCCGCGTTTTATGCGGCGTTCCCGTTTATCGATTTCGTATTCAGAAAAAAGCCGGCAGCCGTGTTTGCCGTTATGTTTGCCGCGGCGCAGGCGCTGAGGCTTTATACGGCGTCGGCGCCGAACGTCGGCATGTACCGGATGCAGAACCCGCTTTTGTATCTCGATATTTTCGGGGCGGGGATGCTTTCGGCGTATTGCGTTGTGTATTTCCGCCATAAGGGCGCGGCGGGGCGTGATACGCGCGCGGCGCTTACGATCGTTTCGGTATTGTGCCTTGTGTGCGTGTATATGTATATGCTCTGGATGGGCAGCGCGCGGATAGAGGGCATGGACGCGCAGTCGTATCACCGTCTGCTCTACCGCTGGATACCGGCGTGGCTTTTTGCGCTGTTTATATTTTCCGCGTCGTATTCGGCTGAAAAGTGGCAGAAATTTTGGGGGAACAGGTTTTTTGTGTTTATGTCGGGCATATCGTACAGCTTTTATCTGTGGCACCAGAATATCCATATTGCGCTGAGAAAGGCGCATATACCGCCTACGCCGGCCGAGCCCGTCATGAGCGACAGGCCCGCGATGGTGATATTTGCGCTTTTAAGCATTTCGATCAGCATTGCGGCTGCGGTGATCAGTACGTATGCCGTGGAAAAGCCGATTGTCAGGTACGGGTATAAGGGATGCGCCGTGCGGACAGCCGCGGCAGTGAAGAAGCTTTTTAAACGCGGCTGAGAGCCGGGGGTTCCAAAGGGGGGCTGATTTCGCCCGCCGCCCGTTCGCGGCTTGCGCCGCTCACTGAAAATCCAATTTTTATTTTTACGTGGGGGCTTCGCCCCCACACCCCCGCGGGGCAGCAACCTAAAAGCACACGTCATCTGTCTGCGGAAGAGCCTTAACGCGCACCGTGCGTTACCAGCTCGGAGCAGACAGTGGCGGGTGCGAAAAAAAGAAAAGCCCCGGGGGTTCCAAAGGGGGCGGAGCCCCCTTTGAGGTAATACAAACAGCCCCATGTGGATCACTGATGCTTATGTATATTCCTGTATTGATCCGGCGTATATCCCGTGTGCTTTTTGAAGGCGGTGTAAAAATATGGGCCGGAACTCAGCCCCGCGCGCTTGCCTATCTCCTGCGCGGGAAGGTCTGTTTCTATAAGCAGGCGGCATACCTCGTCAAACCGCTTGTTTGATATATATTCCGAAACGGAAATCCCGCGGCTTTGCTTGAAAATCGTGCGCATATAGCTTGCGCTCCTGTTTACCTCTCCCGCTATCATGTCAACCGAAAGGTTGCTGTCGCGGAAATGCTCGTCTATGTAATTGCTTATTTCATCGGCAATGCTCTGCTTTGGATCGCTCTTTTTTGCGCATTTCTGCATAACGCTCTCGCAGTGCGCGGCAATAAACCGCTCTATTTCCGCTATCGTTTCCATACGCGTCATTATTTCAACATAGTTTACCGTTATATCGTCCTCCGCCGCAATGCCCGAAACAAGCTTGTCGGACGCCGAAATAAGCCTGTTGGCGTGACCGATTACCGTAGAATACGGCGCTTCGGCAATCTTTTCCGCAAATTCGTGTATGTGAGCCTTCATGGAAGCGCCGTTTTGCGCCGATATATCGGACATTATTTCGCGCTCGAGCTGCTCGGGGTATTCGCATACGCCCTTTGCAAGGTCCTTTATGGAATTGTAAAGGATTATTGAATTATAGCCCTTCGACAGCCTGTAGGAAAGCGAATAGAGCGAGTTTCTGAACAGGTCGGAAATATCCTCCGCCGATTCGGCGCCGAAATTGCAGCCGAACGACGCGGTTATGCCGTAAATGCTTTCGACAAATTTCTGCACCTGCTCAACCGCCGGCAGCAGCGGATGATAATCTTCGTAATTTATTACCCATGCGATATCGTATTCGTTAGGCTCTATGCTGTATACGCGCCCCGTTTTCGAAAGCACGTCGTCGCCTATGTTCATTATGCCGAATTTCATCGTCGGCACCTTTGCGGGATCTATTTCCTTTAAACGGTCTATTCGCGCCGTTACAACGCCGAAATACGTTTTGTCGAAAACTATCCCGTTTTCTTCAAATTCCTCTCTTGATGAGGAAAAATTGCCGACAAGCAGCTTGCGTATGAGCTCGCTGCGCTTTGTTGCGAGAAAATTGTAACGGAGCGTTGATGCGCCGTCTTTTGATGCGCCGTCATGCGCCGCCTTCGCCGCCTTTACCGTAACCGCCGCCGCTGCGGCCGTAAGTATGAGCACGGCGAACGAAACCGCCGCGGCGCCCCTGCCGCCCGAGGACATAAAGCTGACCGCCGCCGCCGCAATATTCAAAACGACAAGCGCAATACAGCCCGCGGCAGTTATCTGCGGCGCGGAACGGCTTTTTATATATTTTTTGATTTTTTCTTTCAACTGCAATAACCCCTTTATGTTTTATCCCATATCATATGCTGTGCAAATTATTTGACATTATTTTAACATAAACGAGGTTTTTTGTCAAGCGCGCCGCCGACGGCGTTTTACGGCTTCAGCTTAAAAAGCAGCACACCGCCCGTCATAAGCGCAAGCCCTATATATTTGTTCCACAAAAACGGCGTTTTTTCCGTGCCCATTATCCCGAACGCGTCAATGAGCGCCGCTGTAAAAAGCTGCGCTATGAGTATCACCGACACGGCAACGGCCGGCGATGTTTTGCCCATGCCGAGCATTACGGTAACCGTTATAACAACGCCGACAAGCCCGCCGAGAAGATAGAGCCTGTTTGTGTCACGGAGCGTTCCGGCTCCGCCCCTGCCGAAAATAAGCGCGATAATAAGCGATGCGGCAAACGCCGTGCCCTGCACAAACGCATTTGATTCCCACAGCCCTATTTTTTCGCTTAAGCGCGTGTTCATAACGCCCTGGACGCTCATTGCCGCGCCGGCTATTATACATGAAATTATCCCTGTCAAAATATATCGGCTCCCTTGCTGTTTTTTTTGTTATTTTGCCTCATACGGGCCCGCGTTATTCGTGCGCGCGGCGCGCTTTTGCATACGCAAATATGTACCGTATATTAACAGAACGGGCGGAATGCTTCCTTTTTTATGTGCGAAATGAATACAGAAGCACGCCTTTGGGGCGTGTTAGTATAAAAAATGTACAACAAACAGGTTAATATATTAACAAGAAGTAAATTTTTTATTCTTGTGAAGGTACACGCGCCGTGGTAAAATATAATCAAGAAAAAAGCGGGAAAGGAATGACGCATTATGGCTGAGCTGCAAACAAAGCCAATCACAAAAAGAAAAAAAGGCAAACTGAAGGAATTCAGAGATAACGCCGAGCTGTCGGCACTGGTTGTGCCGGGACTTGTTCTTCTTATAATCTTCTGCTATATACCTATGTTCGGTATAATCATAGCATTTAAGGACTACAGAAACAATCTCGGTATTTTCGGCAGCGAATGGGTGGGCTTTGAAAACTTCAAATTTTTCTTCACCTCCCAGGACGCATGGAGGATAATGAGAAATACCGTCGGCTACGGCGTGCTGTTTATTGCGCTGAGGCTCGTTGCGGCGGTTGTTGTGGCAATACTCCTTTATGAGGTAAAAAGCAGGCTTGCTCTTAAGTTCTATCAGACGAGTATGATTCTGCCGCACTTTTTATCATGGGTAATTGTCGGATATATAACGTATATCCTTCTTGAGCCGAACATGGGTATTTTCAATCAGATAATAAGGGCGTTCGGCGGCGAAGGGCTGCAATGGTATTCGGAGCCGAATTACTGGGTCGGTATTCTGCCGGTCGTGGACCTGTGGAAGAATATAGGTCTTAAATGTATTATGTATTACGCGGCGCTTATGGGCATAGACGAGGAGCTCTTTGAGGCTGCCGAAATGGACGGCGCGGGACGCTTCAAGCAGATAATCTACATAACAATCCCCTCGCTTGTTCCGCTTATGACGATACTTACGATACTTGACGTCGGAAACGTAATACGCGGCGACTTCGGTCTGTTCTACACAATACCGCGCGACGTCGGCCTGCTTTATCCCACAACGGATATTATAGACACATACGTATACCGCGGCCTGAGAACGGGCGACGATATAGGCATAACAACGGCCGTAGGTCTGTTCCAGTCGGTAGTCGGACTTATAATGGTAGTCGGCACAAACCTGGTGGTAAGAAAAATATCGCCGGAAAATTCATTATTCTGAGGAGGTGCGCAAAATGGCAGCAGCAGGAAAAAAGAAAAAATTCAGGCTTTCGAGCGTGCTCATCAATCTGTTTTTCATAATCGGCTCGCTCATGTTCATAGTGCCTTTTGTGCTTATAATCTCCGCATCGTTTACGGAGGAGAACGCACTGCTTGAGGAGGGCTACAAGCTTATCCCGGCGGTGTTCTCAACAGAGGCATACAAATACGTATTCAGATCGCCCGAGCAGCTGATCGATTCGTATAAGATAACAATCATATATTCGTTTATAGCAACGATACTTGCCGTTATGGTAATGTCGATGATGGCGTATCCGCTGTCAAAACCGAATTACAAATACAAAAAGCCGGTAACGTACATGATACTGTTTACCATGCTTTTTTCCGGCGGACTTGTTCCGCAGTACATATGGTTTACGCGCTATCTCCATTTGGGAGATACGATATGGGTCTACATATTCCCCTATCTTGTGAGCGGATTCCATGTAATAGTAATAAGAACCTTCTTCCAGGGACTGCCGCAGTCGCTTACGGAGGCGGCAAAGATAGACGGTGCAAGCGAGCTGCAGACGTATTTTAAGATAGTGCTGCCGCTTTCAAAGCCCGTTATAGCAACAATAGCGCTTTTGAACCTTTTGGGAAGATGGAACGACTGGAACACGGCTCTTATCTACATACAGTCAACGGAGCTTTACTCACTGCAGTACCTGCTCCAGAAAATACTGCGTGAGGTTGAGTTTATCCAGGGCATGGCGGAAAGCTCGCCCGTCGCGGGACTTTCGTTTGACGTTTCAAGCATACCGTCGGAAACGATACGTTTTGCGATGTGTATAGTTGCGGCGGGACCGATGCTTGTTGTGTTCCCGTTCTTCCAGAAGTACTTCGCAAAGGGACTTACGGTCGGAGCCGTTAAGGGCTGATCGGCGCGGAAGCGTTTACGGCATGAACTTAATTTTAAGAACAATATAAATTCAAGAGGAGAAAGGAACGGAGAGAAAATGAAAAAGGCTTACTTTAAAAAAGCGTTGCTTATGATTATGTCGCTTGCGCTTATTATAAGCACAATGGCTCTGCCGGCGTCGGCAGAGGGCGCGTCGGTAACGGACGAAGGCTGGAGGTTTATCGACATCGCCTACGGCAACGGCGTTTACACGGCAATGGCAAAGAACGCCGATTATTCGTCGGCAAAAATGTATTACTCAAACGACGGCGGCTTAACGTGGCAGGCAAGCGAAAATCAGCCGCTCGGCAGCGGAGCTGCACTTATTTCCAGCAACAAGCCGTCTCAGCAGCAGCTTATCTGGTGGGACGCGCATAATATGTTTGTTGCTCACGGCGCCGGCAAAACTTACACATCGTCCGACGGCGTATCGTGGACGGAGAACGCCAATCTTCACTGGACAACAAACACAATGTACACGACAGTTGACGATAATCTGATATTCGGCGGACAAGCGGCGTTAAACGTAACAAACGACATCAGTCAAAAGGACTTCGGAAAAACAAAGTGCACTATGAATATAACAAACAATTATTATGTGCAGGTAATAGGCGCAAAGCCGGCTGATGAAAACGGGAATATACAGGTATTCGGCGCGGCATTTAACGGAGCCGTTGACGCAACTCTTGCAACACAGGGCAAGTTCGGTTATACGGGAGAGCAGAACAGATATGCAGAAATCGGCGATAAAGCGCCTTATGATATGGTTTATGCAAAAGGCGCGGATCAGTTCCTTTATGTTGACGGAACGCAGTTGCTTTATGCGGCAACAAACAAAGATACAATCCCCAAGTTTGTTGTTAAAGAAGGCGTAAATGTAACGGCGATCGGGGCAAGCGATTCGTATATCGCTGTCGGCATGAGCGACGGTACAATATACTATACGGCAAACGATCCAATAACGGCAGAAACGCAGTGGTCGCAGATACCCGTAACCATGGGCGCGGGCACGGCCGAGGCTGTAACGAACATAGAATTTTCGGACGATACAAACTTTGTTGCCCTTGCCGAAACGGAGGTTTTAAAGGGCAGCGTGAACGGCTGCTATAACATAAACGATTACGTTGAAATAGGCGATATAGAAGTTTCGGGTCAGAACGTATTTAACGGAGTAAGGCTTATAGGCGGAACATACAGCCCGACGCTTAACAAATACCTCGTTTACGGTGATACAACAACACCCGACGGTGACAACAAATACTGGGGCAAGATATTTGTTTCGGAGGACGGTCTCAACTGGAGAGACGTATACACGGGCTATACATTTACAAAAAGGAACGTGAACACCGAAACAGGCGCGGTAAGCTACAGCGAGGTAAGGAACGGCGCTGTTTGGTGGGGATCGCAGAGAATATTTATAGTTTCTGCATCGACGCAAGAACACACAGGCGTTACGCTTGTTTCACCGGACGGCGAAAGCTGGAAGGCGATTCAGTATAAAGGCAATACGGACGCCGAGGGCAATCCGGCTCCCGAGCTTGACACGGATATGCAGTTAAATACCGATATAGCCGTTTCGGGCGATAAGCTCTATACAACAAATGGCCGCAGGCAGTTCCGCACATATACGGCATGGAACAGCGCTTCAATGATATGGTTCGGAGTTACAAATGTCCCCAATAATTGGAGTATGAATCAGATCGCGGTAAGCGATGATGAGGATCCGGCGGTGCTTATGGCGCAGAACGGAAACGGAGCCGTAAGAAATAATGAAAGCACAGCCGAGAACGAGCTTGATAAATGGACACCGATAAATGCAATAGGCGGGGCGGGCGCTCTTACGGACGCGGTATTCAGCAAGGCGCTTAATCAATTCGTTGCCGTTTTAAACGATGGATTTAGGACGTCTATAGTAAGCAAGGACGGTTCGGTCGTTCAAGGCCCTATTGTTTCTGGCAAGGTTTGCAGGGCGATAGATACAAACGGCGAAGCGTTTATGTTTGCCTGCGAGGACGGAAACATTTACACGGCTCCCGATACGGCGGGATTCAAAAAGGACGAGGTATCGCTTACGCCCGTTCCGGCGGCGGCAGCTGTTGAAACGGCAAACACAATGCCTTTGACAAACGTAATAAAGGCGGGCGATAAGTTTATCGCAACGGCGACCGACAATGTAAACAGCGATGTGCTGCTTGTTTCAAAGAACAGCGCGGGAACGTATGAATACGTTAAGGCAAGCGAAAACGTTAAGGCCGCGGAGCTTGTTCCGGGCGAAACGATAACGGTTTCGGTTGACGGCGTAAACAAAACAGACGCTGATTATGAATTCACGCTTATAACGGCAATATATTCGGACGGCGTGCTTGTGCAGGTTCAGTCGGATGAGCTTGCGGTAACGGCAGGCATGAGCGGCAAGGCTTCAGCCGATGTTGCAATAGGCGCGGACGTTCCCGAAAATGCCGAAATGAAGATATTTATGTGGGACAGCATGAAGGGCATGGTGCCGTTAAGAGCAGCATACACCCCTTTCGAATAAAGGACGGTCAGGATAAAAAAATATACGTTTCCCCGGACGGGGACGACGCGGCGGACGGGAGCTTTAACGCTCCCGTCAAGACGCTCCGGCGTGCGCTGGAAATGGCGGAAGATACAGGGAATACAAATGCCGGTATTGACATTTTGCTCCGCGAGGGTGTATACTGTATATCCGAAACGATAAATCTGTCACATTCGGCGAAGTGGTACGCGCCGCTTACGATAAGCGCATATAACGGCGAAAACGTTGTTTTAAACGCAGGCGTTGATATACCGCTTTCCGAAGCGGAGCCTGCGGGCAGTGAGTTTTTGTCGGAGCTTGTTGAGCCGCCCCCTTACGGCAGCATTTTAAAATACGATTTAAAGGACGCCGGAATAACCGATTACGGTGAAATATCAAGGCGGGGCCATCTTATAACGGAGGATAAGGAGGCGCAGGCGGAGCTTGCCGTTGACGGCGAGGTGCAGCGCCTTGCCGGTTGGCCGAACGACGGCTTCACGGGGCTTATAAAGCCGGAGGATCCCTCCGAATACGGGAAAAGAACGTTATCGGGCATAGCAGACGGCTGCAGCTTCAGGGTGGATTACGACCGTCCGTCCGATTGGAGCAGGCAGGAGGAGGTTTGGCTTGCCGGAACGCTCGGGCCCAATTACGAGTTTGATTATTATCCGATGAGCCGTTTTGACGAAGCGGAAAAAAGAGTGTATTTAAGAGAAGGCGCGCTTGTGGAGTATTACACAGAGCCCTGGTACAGGTTTGAAAATATCCCGGAGGAGCTCGACGCCCCCGGCGAATATTACATAGACCGCGAAACGGGCATGCTGTATTTTTATCCGCCCGAGGGCGCGGATGAAAATTCAACGCTCACAATAACAATGCCGACAAGAAACCCGAAGCAGTATTCGGGAAAATCGCCCGACGATATGTTCAGGCTCGAGGGCTGCGACAATATAGTCTTTGAGGGGCTGACGCTTAAGGGCGGACGCGGTTCGGCCGTTACCGGCAGGGAGAACAGCGGAATAAAATTCCTGGACTGCGAGATCGCGTCGTTCGGCGCAAACGGCATACGGCTTGATTTTTCGGACAGGATAGAGGTCCGCGGCTGCGAAATCCACGACGTCGGCCAGGACGCGCTGCAGTTTTCAAACTGCGGTGATTATGAGAATTTAACGCCGAATTTCATAATGATATGCAATAACGACATATATGATTTCGCAAGGCTTGAGCGCAGCTACAAAACGGGAATAAATCTCGGCTACAGATGCGTCGGCGCAACGGCGGCGAGAAACCATGTGCATGACGCGCCGCATTCCGGAATGATCTTCTACGGCGTGAACAATAGAATATACGGAAACGAATTTGACAATCTCGTTACGGAGTTCAGCGATATGGACGCCGTGTATGCAAACAATTCGTGCTATCCGTGGGAGCGCGGCAACGTTATACGCGGCAATTACTTCCACGATATAGGCAGACGCTCCATGAACGGCAGGCACCAGATAAACGTAAGGGCAATACGCACCGATAACAAGGGCTGCGGCCTTGAGGTTTACGGCAACCTGTTCTACAGGATAGGCGACGGCGGAACGAACGGAAACGGAAACAACGCCGTCGGCGGCATAACCGCGGAGGGCACGAGGAATAAAATAATTCACAATTTGTTTGTTGACTGCAACGAAACGTACACGAACGGCCAGGCGTACAGGCATATAGAAACGGCCGGGGACGGCACGCTTTATTCCGATGACGGCGTGATAAACGGCGCGAAGGTTTCGGAGCTTAAAAAGGAAATGGAAAGACGGCTTCCCGTTTACGGGAATTATTTCCCGGAGCTTTATAATTTCTTTAACGAGCATCCGAATATGTCGAAAACAAATGAGTTTAAAGACAACATAATAATAAATATAGAATTTCCGTTAAGCAGATATAACGGCGAAATATCGGAGGAGGGCTTCCGCGGCGATGAACGTCTTGTTGACGCATCGGGCAATTTTGCGGGAACGGACGACCCGGGATTTAAGTCGTATGAGGACGGAGATTTAGAGCTTTCGCAGGAGGCGCGTTCTCTTGCCGAGGGCTTCCCGAATATAAAAATGAGCAGCTTCGGGACATTTTAAAGCGCGGGCGCACAGCCCGCAGGACATTACCCCGAAGGAGGTAGGAAGAGAGTGAAAAAGAAAATAGCTTTGCTGCTGACGGCCGCATTGCTTGTGCAGGGCGGAGCAGCCGCTTTGGCGGCCGATTACCCCGACACGAAGGGTCACTGGGCCGAGAGTATTATAGACAGCCTCACAGAGGACGGCGTGGTTCAGGGCGACGGCCGGAACTTCAGGCCGGACAGCGACGTGAACGTGGATGAATTTCTTAAAATGATTCTGACGGCGATGGGCGAGGAGATCGAGCCCGCGCAGGGCGGCTATTGGGCGCAGCCGTATATAGACAGGGCGCTCGAGCTTGAGCTTATATATTCTGACGAATTTGCGGACGGCTATGCGCGTCCCGTAACGCGGTACGAAATCGCGATGATAAGCACAAGGGCAATAGACGCAAACGAGGTGACGGGCGCGCTTCGCGATCAGATAATCGGCAAAATATCGGATTATTACGATATTTACAATTACGATAAGGAATACGTCCTTGCGGCGTACGCGAACAATCTGCTTTACGGCTACGAGGACAACAGCTTCCGCGGCTACAACAACACAACACGCGCCGAAGCGTGCGTTATAGTAAGCCGCGTTATGTCGGCGGGCGACTTTGAAAGACCGTCAACCGACAATCCCGACGTTCCGCAGGATCTGGGCGACGTATTCTATGTTGCGTCAAACGGAAACGATAATAACGCAGGAACGGCAGACGCGCCGTTTGCGACGCTTGCAAAGGCACAGGAGGCGGTCAGGGAAACGCTTAAGAGCGACGGCGCGCACGAAAACGGCATAACGGTTTATCTGCGCGGCGGCGAATACGATATAACGGGTTCTCTCGAGCTTGCGTATGAGGATTCCGGCACGGAGGACTGCCAGGTAACGTGGGCGTCGTATCCGGGAGAAACGGCAAGGCTTACGGGCAGCGTGGCGCTGCCGCACGATGCGTTTGAGCCTATAGACGATGAAATGGGCTCAAAGCTTATAGAAAGAAGCGCCGCCGATGAGGTCCTGCAGATAGACCTCAACGAGCTCGGTATAACAAATCTGGGCAGGCTTTCAAGACGCGGCTACTTAATAGCCGAATCGGGCGTTCTGCCGCAGGCGGAATTGTATATAGACGGCAGCAGGCAGCAGCTTTCGAGATGGCCCAACAGCGAATGGGTCGGAACAACAGGCATTGTGCGGAGCGGCGCAAGAAGCCAGTCGGGAGTGCTTGAGGGCGCGGTGTTCAATATAGATTACGACCGCCCAACAAAATGGCATAACCAGATAGACCAGATATATACGGCAGGCGTTCTCGGCCCCAACTATTTCTACGGCTATTTCCCGATAGGCGAAATAAAGCCGGGCGAGATAACGCTGAGGGAAGGCTCCGTTACGAATTATTATTCGAAGCATTTTATAAGATATGAAAATATCTTTGAAGAAACGGATATGCCGGGCGAGTATTACATAGACCGCGAAACGGGTATGCTGTATCTCTATCCGCCGGAGGGCTTCGGCGCCGATACCGATATAAGGCTCTCGATGCTCGAGGAAAATATGATAACGGGCGACAACGTTAAAAACGTAACGTTTAAGAACCTGCAGTTCGATACGATGCGCGCCGGGGCGATAAGGATAACGAACGCCGAAAACGTCAATATAGAAAACTGCACGGTTTACGGCACGGGCACGCACGGAGTGTATTTAAGAGGAACAAACTGCTCCGTGAAGAACAGCCTTATCCACGACATCGGTGCAAACGGCATTCAGATGGGCGGCGGCGATTACGCGCAGGAGATAGACAGCGGCAACGAAATAACAAACAATCATATTTATAAGGCCGCGCAGATAGAACGCTCGTATCAGGCGGGAATACTGCTCGATTACCAGTCGGTCGGCATAAAGGTAAGCCATAACGAAATACACGATATGCCGCATACGGCAGTGATAATCTACGGTCCGAACCACACGGTCGAGTATAACAATATATACGACGCAGTTAAGGAATTCCACGATATGGATGCCATATACCTTAACGTATACCAGTATCCGTGGGAGAGAAACGTTGTTATAAGACGCAATTATATACACGACTTCGGGCAGCAGACGTTCACGGAGCGTCAGATGAACGTTGCCGGCGTCAGAACGGATAACAACGGAAACGGACTTCAGGTGCTGGAGAATGTATTCTACAACATAGGCTATCAGAACGCAAACGGTATACGCGCCGTATGCGCACAGGGTATAGACAACGTTGTAAAGAACAATATATTCATAGACCTCTCGGGAACGTACGACGGTCCTCATACGTATAACCCGAGCGCAAGATGGGATATAACGTCATCGACGGTAAAGCCGATATACGATCAGTGGCTTATCTACAGCCCCGTATATTCGCAGAAGAATCCCGAGGTTGCAACGTTCTTCGATCATCACTTCCAGGCGTATGAGAAGAACAATATATTCAAGGACAATGTTATAGTAAATATCGCGTTCCCGCTCGGCACGTCGAATTACCAGACGACGGGTCAGGGCTTTATGGCAAGCGATCAGCTTGTTGACGCCTCCGGGAATATCGTCACACAGGAGGACCCCGGATTTGTGGATTACGCGGGAGAAAACTTTACATTAAAGCCCGACAGCAGGGTGTATTCGGAAATAGAGAATTTCCCGGAGATAGATTTTGAAAATATGGGAACTCTTGCGGATACGCCTGTCGGAGTAACACAATAGGAAAGGGTGACTGTAATTGAAGTTAAAAAGATTAGCAGCAGCCATACTTACGGTATTTATGCTGATGAACCTTGCCGCGGTTATGCCGGCAATGGCAATGACCGTCAATGTAGGGAGCGGGTATGAGTTTGTCGATACCGCCTACAGCCCCAAGAAAGATATTTATGTTGCCGTTGCGAGAAACAGCGGCGGAACGGCGAAAATTTATTATTCAAACGGCGGCGAAACATGGCAGGAAGCGGAACGGACGGCAGATTCCAAGACCTTCGATATGCGCGCAAACATACAGCCGAACTCCCAGCAAAGAGTTGTATGGTGGCCCAAAGAACAGGTGTTTGTTACTTTCCACATAGTACCCAATGCCGAAAAGCTGCTCTGCTCAGAGGACGGCAAAACGTGGACGGAATTCAGCCGAACAGGCACAAACTACCTTTATGCGGTATCGGGTGACGGTCAGCAGCTTGCCGTTATGAGACACGTGCTTATAGCGCTTGATTCGCTGGAAGAAGGAAATATGTCCGCCTTACCGACGGTTGACATCAGAGGTCTGGGCAATGACAGCAGCGGTGCCGGAATGATGGCGGTCGGCGTAAGCGATACGGCGCCTTATATCTACGCCGTATTCAGACAGAAGGGCAACGGTATGCGTATAGCAGCACAGCCGATAGTCCCGACGCCGGAGCCCACCGAGGAAGCGCAGCTTGCCGAGGCGGAGACGGCAGAAGAAGCGGTTGAAGAAATTGCAGAGCCTACGGCCGAGCCTGTTGAAGCGACAACCGAGCCGACAGCCGAACCGACTGTTGAGCCTGTTGAAGCAACGGCAGAGCCTGCTGAAGCGACCGTTGAACCGACTGCCGAACCTACGGCAGAGCCTGTTGAAGAAACAGCAGAACCTGTTGAGGAAACGGCAGAACCTGTTGAAGCAACTGCTGAGCCGACAGCCGAGCCTGTTGAAGAAACGGCAGAGCCGGAGCTTATGACGGCGGAGGCCGAGGCGGAGCCTAAGATGGCAGGCGCGGAGCTTATGGCCGAAACAACGGATTATACAAAGTACGCAACAACTGATGTGGCATACAACTTTACGCAGGATCCCATAGATGCGATATGGTCAAAGCCGATGGCGGGCTGGTTTGTCATAAACGGAGCGGAGCTCACGTTTGTAAAGCCCGAAAGGACAACGGCGAAGCCGACGGCGACCGCAAAGGGTGCAACTGAGCTTTCGATGTCCGACGGCGGCAAGGCGTCGGGTGAGAAATTCACGGCTGCCGGAACAAACAGTGATACCGTAATAGTCGGCACGGAAAGCGGCAAGCTCTACGCGGCGGCGGCTTCGGAGAATATCATGGACGAAGGAAGCCTTGCATGGAGCCGCGTTGAACCGGGCGCAGACGTGGAAACGGAAATAAACGAAAGAGTAAAGTCTATTTCGGAGATAAACGATAACGCGTTCTTCTTTGCAACAAACACAGGCCTTTATACGGCAGCGAGGGAGAGCGACGGAAGCTGGCGCTATCATGATATTGCAAAATCAAATATCATTGCCGACAGCGACACATCAAAAACAAGAATAGAAGTTCCCGAGGAGGGAAGCACATCGGTAACGCTTACTCCGGAATCGAGAACGTGGGCCGGCTATCAGTCGCAGAACACGATAACGGGTATATCGATAGATAACGCTGAAATGCCGCAGGGCGTAAACGCAGAGGTGTCGGGCGGCAGCGTAAACGTTACCGTTGAAAGCACGGCAGACCCCGAAGCCGATAACAACATAGACGTAACGGTGACAACGGCAAGCAGCCAGGCTTACAGCTTTGAAATAACAGTCGTTTCGCCGGCACAGCCCGACGTAACGGGTTACGACGAAATGGCAATACCGCAGCGCGGAACGGCGGCGAAGGAATATCAGTATTCCGCCGTTATAATGGGTACGGACGGACTTCCGATGGAAACGCGCGAAGCGCGCATGGAGGTAATAGAAGTGCCGGAGGGCGTTGAATTCGATCCCGCAACGGGTATATTCACAGTAACGGAGGACGCCAAGGCCGGTACGGTGCTGCTGCACATTTATCCGGGAGACACAACGGAAAACCCGACAATAAAAGAAATCACACTAAGCGAAAGCCATTCGGTAAGAGCCGAGATAACGCTCGGCCCGGCAGAGCTTCAGATACCGGATGACGCTGCGCTCAACCAGGAATATACCGCGACATTCTACAGCCAGATAGACGAGGTCATGATTCACGAGAGCCCCGTATGGACCGTTGAAATCCCCGAGGGCTCGGAGGCCGGCGGCATAAGCATGGATGACGGCAAGCTGAGCGTTCCGTCAAACGCTACGGCGGGAAAGATAATCATCAGGGCCGTATCGTCGGATAATCCGGAAATATACGCGGAAAAGGAAGTTGAGCTTACATACACGGATAAGAGAAAGGCGACCGAGGATCTGAGCCCGATAACGTTCGATACGTCGAAGCCTCTTGAGGATGACCTCACGTTTATAACAACGGGCGCGGAATTCGGCAGCACAATCACCTACAAAAGCTCGGATGAGAACATATTAAAGCCGGACGGTACGCTTATAAGACCGAGCCGCGAGGACGGCAGCGTTATATTAACAGCCACATCGACGCTCGGCAGCGGCAGAGCCGAAAAGCAGTGGGAATTCAAGGTTACAAAGGCCGATGATTTAAGCGCCAACGGCGACCTTTCGGACGGCACAACAGCCGGCTGGACGCCGGAGGACGGCGCGCAGCTTGAGGTTACGTCGGAGGAGGACAACAACATCTTAAACGTAACGGGCGGCGGAGTTTATCAGACGTTCGAATTCACAAACGAAAGCAGCTACGGCTTCGAAGCGCGCGTAAGAGCGGCTGCGGGGTCAACGATAACGCTCCTTTCGGAAGCGGGCGGAAAAATAGCCGAAATAACGGCGGACGGCGATTGGCAGGAGCTTAAGGGCTCGGTTACGTTTAAGCGCCAGTCGGATAATTTTGAGGATAAGGTTTATATAAGATACAGCACTGCGTCAAGAAGCGGCGATTTCAGCGTTGATTATCTTAAGGCGTATGAAATAACGCTTGAGCTTTCAAAGGTCCAAAACGCCGTGAACAAGGCGACGTACAGCAAAACCCAGGCAGATATAGACGCAGCGGAAAAGCTGCTCGAGGAATTCTACGATCTGCCGATAAAGGACGAAATGCAGGAAACGCTTGACGATATAGAGCCTGTAAACAGCGGAAGCGGCTCCGGCGGCGGCGGAGGCGGCTCAAGCTCCGGCGGCGGCGGTGGCGGCGGAGGCGTCAGCAGACCGCCTTCAACGGTAGACACCATAACAGGCCCCAACAATATATCGACCCCGTCAAAGGGCGAGGATGATTACGAGGATGAGCTCGACACGTACCTTCTGCACTTTAAGGATATGAAGAACCACTGGGCAAGAGAGGACGTTGAATACATGGCGGAGCTCGGCATAATACAGGGCAAGGAAGAGGATAAATTCATGCCCGACGATAAAATAACAAGAGCCGAATTTGCGGTGCTTATAACGCGCACGCTCGGTCTTTCGGAAACACCGTATGAAAATTCATTCTTCGACGTTGTTGCCGACGACTGGTATTCGGGCTACGTTCAGACGGTAAGAAGCAATAACTTCATGAACGGTTATGACGGATTGTTTAACCCCGATTCGAACATAACAAGAGAGGAAATAGCAAAGGTTATAGTTGCGGCATACAACAGCCGCACAAATACGGCGCTTGAAACGGGTAAGTCGATATACTTTAACGATATAGACATGATAAGCTCGTGGGCATGGGATTACGTTGCGGAGGCGGCAGAGCTCGGCTTTGTAAACGGAATGACGGAGGAGCTCTTTATGCCGAAGGAAACGGCAACAAGAGCCCAGGCCGCAACAATGCTCAGGCGTGTATACGACACATTAAACCCGACGTCAACAGGGGATAGCGAATCCGAGGCCGCTTAAAACGGCTTTGCCGCTCCGGAAAGCTTCGGAGCGGCGGTCCGCCGGACCGGATATATGAAACCGATTAACGAAAGGAGACGGTGATACGATAATGAAACGAATAATAGGTATCTGCTTCCTGGCGCTCACAATGCTGTTTAATTCATCGTTCGTGCTTGCGGCCGATGATGAGGAGAGTACGTCAAATCTGACCGATTCGCAGAGAGAAACAATCTCGCTGCTCAACTCTCTCGGCATTTTTGATGAGCTTGGCGAGGAGGACGCGGAAGGGAATATAACAAGAGCTGAATTTGCCGAAATAGCTGTGCGCGTTGTCGGCGGAGACGATCAGCTTTCGGAATCGCCGAGAAGGATATATGTGGATGTTCTGCCCGAGGATGAAGGCGCGGCAAGCATCGAATATCTTTACAACAGCGGGCTTATGCTCGGCTATGAAAACGCGGAGTTTAAGCCGCAGGAGCTTATAAAGGTCGAGGAAGCCGCAACGGTGCTCGTTAAGGCGCTCGGCTACACAAACTGGGCCGAATACGACGGCGGCTGGGTTGACGGATATTATTCGATAGCCTTAAAGGAAGGCCTGCTCGACGGCGTTGAGGGCGCAAGAGGCGAAGCGATAACGTATACCGACCTTGCAATCATGGTAAGAAACACGCTCGAGTGCCGTGAGTTTGTTGTAAAGAACGGCTTTGAGCAGGGGCTCCCCGTTGAGGAAACACAGACGGGAACGGCGTATATGAGCTATGCTTTAAATATCTATATGTACACGGGCATTGTTGACGGCGTGGGCGAAACTTCGCTTTCCGACGCCGACACGGAATTCCGTTCGGATATGTGCAGCATAGACGGTGAAATGTTCAATATGGGCGAGGTTGATATGACGCCGTATCTCGGTATGAGAGTAAAGGTTTATTACCTTGCCGAAAATTATGATTACACGGTGCTGTTCGTTACGGAGGACAGAAACAGCAATAACGTTGTTGAAATTGCCGCTGATGATATTAACAGCGCGTCAACAAGCTCCGTAAATTACGTTTCCGGCACAAGGGACCGCATAGCCGATATAAGCAGCGACGCTATCTTTATCTACAACGGCAAGCGCCTTGAAACGGTAAGCGATCTTGACCTTATGATAGGCGACGGCAGCCTTAAGCTTATAAGCAACGACGGCAACGACAGGGCGGACGTTGTTGTAATAACGGAATACAAAACGTATATCGTAAGCAAGGCCGTTGTAACGGATTACATACTTCACTTTAAGTATGACGCGCCTTCGCTTGACCTGAGCGGCGACGAGTATACGGTTAAGTATTACATGGACGGCGAGGAAGCCGAATTTGCGAACATAACAACAAACAGCGTGCTTTCGATAGCGATGAGCAAGAACCTTACGGGAAATATCCTTGTTAATGTTTATATATCGAACAACAAGGTGGAGGGCACGGTAACGAGAGTTGAGAGCGTAGGCAAAACAAAGCTTGCAGCGCTTGAGGACGGAACGGAGTATTATTTCACTTCGGAATATATGAGCCGTCTTGAAAGCGGCCAGGGCAATACGTATGAGCCCACCCCCGGCGTTGCGGGAACGCTTTATATAGACTACTTCGGAAAGCTTGCCGCGTATATGACGGGCGGCACCGGCAAGAACTACGCTTATGTTGTAAAGTGCTGGTATGACGAAAACGAGGAAAAAGGCCAGGTAAGACTGTTCACAAAGGACGGCGAATTTATCGACCTTGCGCTTGTTGACGACGTAAGCATGAACGGCAGCAGAGTGTCACCGGCAAATGTCCGCGGCCAGCTCGAAAAGACGGGCGAGGGCGGCGAAGTGTATCAGCTTATTATATACAACAGCAATTCGGACGAGGAGATCACTTCAATAGAAACGGCCGTTGATATGACTCTTGAAACGGCGCAAAACGGATATTATATCGCGCAGGAGGATGAATTTGTACTGAATTACGTGAGAGCAACCGGTGCGATGCGTTTCTACAAGAACATGGCGGAGCATCTTCCGTACTGCTACGTTGACGGCGAAACGATACAGTTCATGGTCCCCGCGGATAAGACGGACGAAAAGAATTACAGCGTATTGACAAAGCCGGAAACGACGGACGTTGCGTTCCCCGGCCCGATATATATCTATGACGCGAAGGAATCGGGACGCATAGGCGCTCTTGTAACGAACACGAAGGCGTCGAACCGTTACGATACGCCCGTTGTTATAAACAACGTATACGAGGGCATAGATGAGGACGGCGAGGTCTGCACGGGTCTTGAATTTGCAAACGGCACAAAGATGCTTATAAATTCGGATGCGTCGATCGAACCGGTAACGGGCGGCAGATGGGAAGAAGCCACTGATTACGACGGCTATACGTTTAAGGACCTTAAGCGCGGCGACGTTATTGAATATATAACGGACGGTTCAAACAATATAGATAAGTTGAGAATAGTTGTAAAATCCGACAATATAGGCGGTTTAAGACTTAACGGAACAGACCAGGAATGGATTCAGCGAAGCGGAAATATGGTGGCCGAGGTCATATCGGTTGCCGACAGCAGAACGGCGCTTGTCAAGTACAGCTACCAGAAGGGCGGCAATATGATTTATCAGACGATGCTCGTAAACGGCCCGACTTACAGATACGACAGCACGGAAAACATGGTCTACAATTCATCGATGGCCGACCTTATGCCGGGCGACATAGTGCTTATAAATTCGTTCTGGTGGTCGCCGAATCTGGTTGTAATATTCAGATAACGGCAGCATGAAAAATGCGCGGCGCGCATTAAATTAAGTTTCTGATTTAGTTTAAACTTTATGAAAGGAGCAGATACATGAAAAAGAAAGGATTAAAAAAGGTTTTGGCGCTTGCAATGGCAGCGGCAATGGCGCTGCCTGCGCTGGCAGGCTGCGGCGGAGGAGGCGAAACCGCACAAACTGACGACGGCAGCGAGCAGGTAACTCTTAAGTGGGTGTTCGTGGGCCCCGGCGAGCAGCAGGATTCGCAGAAGGTTTGGGATAAGTTCAACGAGGTGCTTGCAAATTACCTTCCGAACACAACGGTTGAGTTTGAGTGCATAACCTCGGCGGACTATGCTGAAAAATGGAAGCTCATGAGCGCGTCTCAGGAGAACCTCGATATTGTATGGCACGGCTGGATGCTGCCGTATGTGAGCGAGGTCAAGAAGGGTTCGTATATGGAGCTTGACGAGCTTATAGATAAAGTGGCTCCCGAGCTTTACGAGGCGATACCCGAAAACATAATGGACAAATCGCGTGTTGACGGCAAGCTCTACAGCATACCCAACATGCAGGAGATGGTTTCGTATGTGTCGTCGCTCGATTTCCCGATAGACATTTACGAAAAGTACAAGGATAAGATAAATCCCGAGGAGCTTGCAAACTTCTTTGCGGAGCACGAAACGATGGATAAGGAATCGTGGGATAAGATAGAGGAATACATCAAGATGATAAAGGACGGCGGCGACCTTGAAAAGGGCGTTTACGGCTTCGCCGACCACGTTGAAAAGGGTTACGAGTGGATCTCAAACCCGTACAAGATAAAGGCGGAGGGCGACGATTACACGCCGATAAACCTTTACAGGACTCCCGAATACAAGACGTTCGTTGAGGTATATGCCGACTGGTTCAACAAGGGCTATATCAGAAAGGACATCTTAACGGCGGAGAACGTCGGAACGGAAAGATACGAGGTAAAGGGCGGCGCAAGCTATCTTGTGGGCCAGGGCTATATGCCGACACAGTCGGAAATAGACCAGAAGGCGGCGTCGGGCGATACGGCGTATGTGAGAATCCCGTTTGAGAACAAGCACTATATCCCGTATGCCGCAGCGGCGTCAAATACGGCGATCTCGATGAATTCACAGCATCCCGAGCGCGCAATGAAGCTTATCGCGCTTATGAATACCGAAGCCGGAGCAGAGCTTTACAACCTGCTTGTTTACGGTATAGAGGGCGAGCACTATAAAAAGATAAACGAAAACGAGATACAGCCCATAGGCTACACCTCACAGCCCACCTCGGACAGCCCGTACGGTCAGTATGACTGGGCTATAGGCTCGATATTCAACGGCTATGAGATATACATGGAGGATAAGCCGCTTACGCTTCAGAACGACTTTATAAAGAAGGTAAACGAGGAAGCGGCGCCTTCAAAGCTCAAGGGCTTCACTCTCGATACAGACCCGATAAAGATAGAGCTTGCGCAGGTAACGGCTGTTGTCGGCGAGTATAAATCATCGCTTGCAACGGGCGCTGCGGCAGACCCAATGGGCTTGTATGAGGAGTTCCAGGAGAAGCTCATAACAGCCGGCGACGACAAGATAGTTGAAGAAATTTCGCGTCAGATAGAAGAATGGCGTGCGGGAAATTCGGGCGGTGAAACGGCTGAAGCCGAAGCTGCCGAATAATTCCGCGCTGACCGATTAAGAGATGACTAACCGAAGGAGTGATACAATGTCACACAGACCAAAAAAAATAGCCGCGGCTGTGATTTGCGCAGTCATGGCGATCCAGTCTGTCGGCTTTGCGGCGCTGAAGCGTGATCCGGATTTTCCGGATCTCGCCGACCACTGGTCGAAGTCGATAGTTATGCGCCTTAACGGCTACGGCATAATAAACGGCTATGAGGACGGCACAATGCGTCCCGATGCGGACGTGAGCGTTGCCGAATATCTCACGATGATGATAAAGGCGCTCGGCTTTACGCCCGAGAGCGACGGCAGCGGCTACTGGGCGCAGCCGTATATAGATAAAGCAATAGAGCTCGGCCTTATAGAAAACGGCGAAATAAGCGATTACAGCGCGCCGATAACGAGAAATCTTGCGGCAAAGATAGTTGTAAATTCGTTAAAGGACACGACGGTTGCGGATGAAAACGCAGTTAAGTCTAAGATATACGACTATGCCGAGATCCCCGAGGAATACAAGCCGTATATCGTTGTTGCATACGATAAGCAGCTTGTAAACGGCGATCACAACAACTGCTTCGGCGGCAGCAGAAATATAACAAGAGCCGAAGCAAGCGTTATAACCGTAAGGCTTATAGACAAGAACGGCGGCATACAGCAGAACCCCGGCACGATAACCGATCCCGGAACGCAGCCGGGCGGCGGAACGATGGTTGCGTCGGCCGCGTTATATGTTGCCACAAACGGAAACGATAACAGCGACGGCAGCGAAGGCGCTCCGTTTGCGACGATCCAAAAGGCAAAGGATACTATCCGCGAGATGAAGGCTGCCGGCGCTCTTCCCGAGGGCGGAGTTACGGTATACTTAAGAGGCGGAACGTATTACATCGACGAGGGCATGACGTTCACCGAGGAGGATTCGGGTACGGAGGACAGCGTTATAACGTATACGGCATACCCCGGCGAGGCTGTTACGCTGTCGGGTCAGGCTCCGCTTGAAGCGTCATGGTTCGAGCCTGCCGACGATGAGGCAAAGGATATTATAATAGACCAGAAGGCTGCCGACAAGGTGCTTATGGTTGACCTTGCGGAGCACGGCATAACCGACTACGGCGAGATGAACACAAGAGGCTACCACTACTTCAATAAGGGTCTTTATGCTCCCGCCGAGCTTGTTGTAAACGGTGAAAACCAGACGCTTGCGCGTTATCCGAACGAGGGCACAATATCCGTTCCGACGGAAAACGTCGATGCGGAGGCGTTCGGCTTCAAGTATACGGACGAAAGAGTGTCCAAGTGGAAGGACGCAAAGGAAGGCTATATCACGGGTACGATTTCGATAAACTACGAGAACAACACATACCCGATAGATACGATAGATACGGCCCAGAAGCTCCTCACAATAAAAGAGGGACGTATAAACACGTATTATACAAACGGCTGGTTCTTCGGCCAGAACCTTCTTGAGGAAATAGACATGGAGGGCGAGTATTACATCGACCGTGAAACGGGCGTGTTGTATTACTACCCGCCGGAGGATTTTGAAACGGGCGATTACGAGATAGGCGTAACGCAGCTCGAGCAGCCGATATTCAACTTCAACGGCGCCGAATACATTACCGTAAGCAACTTTACAATGGACGGCGGCCGCGGCTATGCGGTTCTCGGAGCGAGCGCCGGCTATGAGGTGCCGAGCTTCAGGGATTGGCTTGTTAATTCGCAGGGTTCGGATCTGAACGGCGCGAACTATACAAAGGGCTCGGGCTCGTCGGTATATATTGCCGATGTAAACAGCTATACGGAGTCGCAGCTGTTCCCCGGCCACGTTTGGGACGGCTTCACGGATGAAGGCGACGGCGTAAACGGCATAGAGGTCAAGAACTGCAATATCTTCAACTTCGGCGGCGGCGCTATCGTAATGAACGGTACAAACGTTCACTTAAACGGCAACCACATAAAGAACACCGGCGGTACGGCATTGTATCTGCGCGGCGGCGATCTTGAAACGCTTGAGGCAAGCGGAAACACGATAGAAAACAACGAGATACACAGAGTCGGGTATCTTGAAAGAGCATACGTTCCGGCGATAGGAATGCACGGCGTGGGCATACACGTTGCGCACAACGACATCTACGATGCGCCGCACTGTATATTCAATTATCACGGCAACGACCATATAATCGAATACAACAAGATACACGACGCCGTAAAAGAGTGTCTTGATATGGACGCTATCTACACAAGAAACGAGTATATGCCGCAGTGGAGAGGAAATATAATCAGAAACAATTATATCTACAACCTCGGTATATTCCCCGTCGGCGAATATACAAAGCAGCTTAACGTTTCGGGTATACGTACGGATAACTACGGCCATGCGCTTCAGATATACAACAATATATTCGCCAATATCGGAACGGCCGGCGCAAACAACGTTATAGGCATAACGGCGCAGGGCAACCGCAACCAGATAAAGGGCAATATGTTTATAGACTGCAGCGCTACGTATCTCGGCTGGACCACGTATACGGCCGGAGCAACGTGGGATATGAACAACGCGGAGGAAAAGGAAAGGGTTGAGCTTGCGGAGCATTACGCATCGATCCCGATCTTCGCGGAGAAGTATCCGGAGCTTGCAACGTTCAGAGATGAATATTACAAGTCGGTCGCAACGAACGTATTTGACGAAAACGTTGTTATAAACCTTAAGTTCCCGCTCAGCACAACAAACGGAACGGTTAACCCGCAGAGTACGCGCGGAGCCGTTGAGCTTATAAAGGGCGATAACAACTATGTTTCGGAGGAGGATCCGGGCTTTGTTGATTATTCAAACGGAAATTATGAGCTTAAGTCTGACAGCCAGGTATTCAAGCAGATACCGGAATTCCAGAATGTTGACATGGAGGAATTCGGACCCACAGAGCCTGTCGGACCGATAAACTAAACAGCCAAATACAATCATTTTTCAAGGGGAGGGGAGGACGTCGGTCCTTCTCCCCTTTTTTTATGGACCTGATCCCGGGGGTTCCAAAGGGGGCGGAGCCCTTTTTGACAAAAAGGCAACTGTTATCTGTTCTGCGAGACAGTTCCTCTGCTTCGCTCACGCACACCACTCGCCCCAACACAAGCAATAAATTTTTATTGCGTTCACGAAGACGGCGTGCGTTTCGCTTGCATTCGTCAA